>JBBRPU010000068.1:0-12926 GCA_038227545.1 Candidatus Acidiferrales bacterium | reverse complement strand
GGGTTTCTCATTTTTCATGAGCACATCCCAGAACCGGAAGGGATCCAGATTCTCACCGGTGTGGTCCGTGAGCGTCGCCGGGTCCGCAGCTTTCCATCGCGGAATAAAACGGTCGCGCAGCAAGCCGCGGGGCGCGTAGCGCCCGTTTGAATTGAAACCAAAACCCACTACTTTTTTTCCGTCGCGCACAACATCAGTAATGAGCGCGACGACGCTTACAGTCATCTGGCTGAAATCAATGTAGGCGTTGGCGATTTTGGATTTGATGGGAACTACGGTTTCGCGAATATCAATGATCTTCATGCGGCAATTTCAGTTGTCAACGGAGATATAGGCCCGAAGGAGAAGAACGCGTCGGTGTCGGCGTTGGCATCGGCGTAGGAATTTCCCCAGGGTCGCGGTCTTCCTTTGGTTGCAGGTAATAGTTGATGGCTGGCGTAAACACGAGCGACAGCACCATGGAACTCAGCAAACCGCCCACGACCGCGATAGCCAGGGGCTGCAGCATCTGCGAACCGGCGCCGATGGCGAAGGCCAGTGGCAACATGCCCGCTATGGTTGCCAGCGCGGTCATGACGATGGGCCGGAGCCGGCGGCGCCCCGCCTGAATCATGGCGTCGCGCGTGGAGAGGCCAAGGACGCGGAAGCGTTGTTCCGCATCGAGCAGCAGGATACCGTTTTTGGCCACGATGCCGATGACCATGATCATGCCCATGAAAGAGGCGACGTTGAATGTGGTTCTGGTAACCAGCAGGGCCACAAATCCGCCAAAGCTCGAAAGCAAAGCGGACGCCAAAATCGCGGTCGGCGCCGAAAACGTGCGGAATTCGAACAGCAGCACAGCGAACAGCAAAAGCAACGCCAGAAACAAAACCATCAGCAGATCGCTGAATGATTTTTGTTGCTCCTGATAGAGACCGCCGTACTCCACGCGGATGGACGACGGAAGATTCAAATCCGCGATGGTTTTTTTCACTGCAGCGATGCCCGTACCCAGATCCACGCCTTCGAACCGGCCGGTAACCTGAACCAGGCGTTGCAGGTTTTCGCGGCGAATTTCCGTCTCCCCTGGGTTTGTAGAGATTGCGGCCAGGGAGCCCAGGGTCGCGCTATGCCCGCTTGCGCTGGTGAGTAAGGTGTTGCTCATCTGGTCTAGCGAACTGCGGCTCTGCTCCGGAAAACGAACACGGATGTTGTACGAGCGATCATTCAAGATGACGGGCGTGGTGGAGGGCTCACCTTCCAGCAACGCTGCCGCGTTGATCGCCACTTCTTCAGGTGTAAACCCGGCGCGCGCGGCCGCCGACGGATTCACCTGATAGGTGACGGTCGGTCCGCTGATGGTGTTTTCGATGCCGTTCAGAACATCCACCACGCCGTGTATTTTGCCTATGGCTTCCGCCACCTTCGGCGCAGTCTCGTTCAGCAACGCGCCGTCCTGCGAAAATAGTTTGATAACCACCGGCTCGGGCTGACTGGTCAAGTCACCGATCATGTCCTGCAGGAGTTGAATGAATTCGACCTTGGTGCCGGGTTCGCTCTCCTCAATTTCCGAACGCACATCCGCAATGACCTCGTCTATGCCGCGATCGCGATCCTTCTTCAGCTTAACCGTGAAATCTCCGTTGTTGGCCTCGGTAACCGCCGAAGGTCCCAACTGCAGCCCCGTGCGACGCGAAGTATTCTCCACTTCCTTTTTACTGTGCAGCACTTCTTCCAGGCGCAACAGGATGCGGTTCGATTCCGCCAACGAACTGCCCGGCGGTGTGAAGTAGTCGAGAATAAATCCGCCCTCATCCATTTCTGGTAACAAATCGGTGCCTAACAATTTGAAACAGACCACCGAGAGAATAACAATGACCACCGAGCTGGCCACCAGGATAAAGGGCCGTCGAAGGACGGATTGCATGAACCGTCCGTAGAAATCAACGATACGACCAAAGAATCCCGACAAGTGGGCTTCTTCCGCAGCCAAAAGCGCGGCCGCATCGGGCGGTTTAGAAGGATCGGCCTGCGTGCCGGCGGTATTCTTGCGCCGCACGAGATATAAGCTGAGCGTAGGGGTCCAGGACAAAGCGAGGAACAACGACGTCAAAAGCGAGACCGTCATGGTGATCGCGAGTGCCCGGAAGAAACTGCCGGTCACTCCGGTAATCGAAACCAGCGGGAGAAACACCACGATAGGCGTGATCGTCGAACCCACCAGCGGTACGGTCAATTCGCTTAACGCGCTCTGAATAGCCTGAAAGCGATCTTGCCCCGCATCGCGGTGCAGCACGATGTTTTCCAGCACGACAATCGCGTCGTCAATCACCAGACCGACCGCGGCTGCCAGCCCTCCCAAAGTCATCAAGTTGAAACTCTGGCCGGTGAATTTCAACACGATGAAGGTGATGAAGAGCGTTACGGGAATAACCAATCCAGCGACCAGCGAAGTTCCCCAGTCGCGTAAGAACAACACCAGGATGATGGAAGACAGCAGTATTCCGATCAGCACGGCGTCACGCACGCTGGCGATGGAGTCATGAACTATCGTGGACTGGTCATAAAACGGCTCGAGGTGTACGCCGGGCGGCAAACCGGGGGAAATCTGCTGGATCGAAGCGTGCACCTGGTTGGCAACATCGAGAGTGTTGCTTTCCGGCTGGCGATTTACGTTGAGGAGCACCGCAGGCTTCCCGTTCGCGGTGACGATGGTGTAGGTAGGCGCGACGGAAGGCGTCACCGACGCAATATCGCCCAGACGGACCGGAACGCCAGCCGTGGTGGTCTTCACAACAATCTGCCCGATCTGTTCGGGAGTGCGCACCTGGCCGCTGATCAAACTCAGAACAAGCTGATGATCGTGTTCGATCAAGCCAGGTGAATCAATCAGGTTACTGCGGCGAATCGCGTCCAATATATCCTGCACGGTAATACCGGCCGCCAACAGGCGAGCGGGCTGGGGAGTCACCTGAAACTCGGGTACGCGCCCACCCTGAATCACGACTGTCGCGACGCCATTCAGCCGATTCAAGCGAGGCTTAATGTCGTAGGTGGCGATCTCCCATAGTTTTTCCGGTTGCACGGTTTCCGAGGTCAGGCTGTAGCCAATAATCGGAAATCCCGCAAAGGTCATTCGGTGCGTTTCCACTTTTGCCGTCGTCGGCAACTCTGATTGCAGGCGCGCAACCACCGCGTCCACACGCTGGAGCGTCAGAATCATGTCCGAGCCCCAGTCAAAGAACAGGTCCACTTCCGCAGAACCGCGGCTCGTGACCGACGTGACTTTCAGCAGGCCCGGCACGCTGTTGACAGCTTCTTCCACCGGCCGCGTGATGGTCACCAGCATCTGGTCAATGGGCATCACGCCATTGTCAACACCCACGACGATGCGAGGAAAATCCGTATTAGGAAAAACCGAAACGGGGATGGAGAACGCGAGATAAGCGCCTACCAACGCCACGCTGATGGTCAAAAATAAAATTGGGCGCGACAGCCTGTGGAACCACGGGGTGTCGGGCTTTGCGAGAGGCTGCGCGCCTCCATTCGTAACCGGCCGAAGGTCCATGCGCGGTTACTCCTTGTCCTTGTCGGGTGCCGGGATCGTTGGCTTTGCGGCTGGCTTGGCGGTTGGCTTCGAGGCTGGCGGTGCGCCAGGCTTGGTGGCAGATTTTTCGTCTTTCTCGTCGTCTTTCTTATCGCCGGCTTTGTCTTTATCGTCGGCATCGTCCTTCTTGTCGCCGGCCGCGCCTTCCTTCTCAGGAGCCTCAGGCTTTTCTATTTCTATTTTTATTTTCGTTCCGTCGGGTACCGCATAGCCGCCGGTGGTAATCACCGGATCGCCTTCCTTGACACCGCTGACAATTTCCGCAGACTCCGCGTTGCGAATGCCCACATGCACAGTCTTGAGGTGGGCCTTGTCATCTGATCCCGCCAGGAGAACGTACGCTCCGCCACCCTCAGGGTTTTTGAACACCGCTGCGGCGGGCACAACGATTACGTCCTTGTCGGTCTTCGCGGTCATTTCCGCTTGCACGGTAATTCCCGGCCGGAGCGCCGGGTTTGGCTTGCGCGCCTCCACCCAAACTTCGAGCGTGGTGCTGCCAGGGTCCAGCGCCGGGCTGATCAGCGTGACTTTTGCCTCGATGGGTTCCTCAACGCCCGGAATCTTGATTTCCGCGGCATTGCCGGCTTTCAATTGCACAGCTTCCGATTGCGGCAGGTGGCCCTTGGCAATCAGTTTGGAGGTGTCCATCACGGTGAGCAGTGGCTGGTTCGCGGTCGCCACATCGCCGACGTAAAGCGGCCGGTCGGTAACCACTCCATCTATCGGACTTCTGATCTCCGAGTAGCTCAGTTGCGCTTTGGCGCCAAGATACTTTCCTTGCGCGGAAAGTTTCTGGCCTTCTGCGGATCTAAGAGCCTGCTGTTGGCCCAGGCGCTGCAAGTCCGCCAATTGCTTTTGCGCTTGCTCGTTCTGGCTGCGCGCCGCGACCAGCGCCACCTCCGCGGTGTCCAGATCCCGGCGAGGAATCGCGCCCTGCTTAAATAGATCTTTGCGGCTGTTGGAGATTTTTTCCTGCGCTTCGAACGCCGATTTTGCGGAAGCGGCATCAAGCTCCGCTTTCTGGAGCTGTTGCGGAATGCTGGAGCCTACGCTGGTGGCGTACGCCGCTTCCGCTTGGGCAAACTCGCCCTGGCTGGAAACCGCCGCGGCGGCGAGATCCGCATTTTCCAAAACCGCGAGCAGCTGCCCCTTCTTTACGCGCGTGCCGCGCTGCACCAGGAACTGCTTGATAGTGGACGTGATTTTAGGCGCTACGGTGGCCTGCTGCACCGGGAAGACGACCGCTTCTTCTGTAATGATCTGCGAGATATCTTTCTTTTCCGCGGGCGTCGTTTGCACGCTGACTTCCGGCTCTTTTTCCTTCTCTGGCTTCGCGCAACCCGCGGTCATGTTGGCCAGTAGCATCGCGCCGGCAGCGAGCGCCGCAAGATTGAAACTCTTGAAAGCATCAACCACAATTATTTTTTTCATGGATTCGTAGATACACCCGTTAGAGTTTGCAAGCTCGCCAGCGCTACGCGATAACGCAACGCGCCATCCTGGTAGGCGGCGCTGGCGTTCGCGAAAGTCGTCTGCGCATCCACAACTTCCAAGACTGTGGACTCGCCATTCTTGTAGCGAAGCGTCACCAGGCGCAGGCTTTCCTCTGCCAGTTCACTGGAGCGCCGCAAGCCTTCCAGTTCCGTGAAGGCGGTGCCGGCTTCGGCGTACAAAGATTGAATTTCCGCAACCAGCTTTCGTTGCGCCAAAGACAATTCGCGTTTGGCCTGCTCGCGTTTAAGCTCCGCCTGGCGCACTTTGCTTTGCGTCGAGCCCCAATTCCATATGGGTATATTCAGGGTGACGACCGCCGACGAACCCAGATTGGAAAATTTTTGATTGCCCGGATTTACGACTGAGTTGACGCCGAAGTTTGGCGCATCAATTCCGTAGAAATAATCAAACGTAAGGGCCGGCAAGTAACCGGAGCGCGCACTGAATACGTCATAACGCGCCTGGCTCACCGCCTCAAGCGCGGCTCGCAGATCGGGATTGTCATGCGTGCCACGCTGTTGAATATCTTCGATGGTGGGCAGCGGCACAGGGGCGTGAAGATCGTCGGCGATTTCAAAGTTCAGGTTCAAATTCGGAAAAATCAGAACCGCCAAATCCAGCCTCGAATTCAACAATCCCAGCTGCGCTTCCTGCAGTTGCCGGCGGCGCTCCTGCATCTGGAGCTCCGCTTTGATGACGTCGGCGTGCGCAACCTCGCCGCCACCTTCGAGGTCCTGAGTTAACTTGAAAAATTTGTCGCCTTCTTCCGCGCCGCGCCGGGCCGTTTCCAACTTGCGTTCGGCAGCACCAACTTTGTAATAGTTCTGCGCGACCGTAACGACCAGTCCGCGAGCCGCTATCTCCACCTGGGCACGGGCCACCGCGGTCGCCGCCGCTGAACGTCTCCAATTTGCCAGCGCTGCGACGTCAATGGCTTCGTGCACATTCGCCTGGCTTGAGTATTCGTGAACGGCGTTATTCGCGATAAAAACCACCGGCGGCGCACCCGCTACCGCAGCCACGGACCCGCTGCCCTGCGTGTAGATGGCGGAGTTGTCGTAATTCACCGAAGGCAATAAAGCGTCCCGCGCTTGAGCGCGATCCTCGCGGATGACTCCAAAATTCGTGACCGCCGCTTGAAATTGCGTGCTGTTTTTTCGCGCCAGTTCCAGCGCAGCCTGAAAGGTCAGACGAAATGTGGCATTCCCACTTGGGGACCCCGGTGATTGGCCTGCAGGGATGGGGGCTGCTGACTGCGCCTGTGACGACGACCGTTCCTGCTGGACCGGTTGTCCTTGCGGTTGCGGCTCCTGGCCAGGTTGCGTTTGTGCCTGAAGCGAGCCGGCGAAAGCCGCAAGAAACAACAGTACTGAAGCTTTGTGTGCCACTTTGGAGCAAGAAAATCCCATGCACTCCATCCCTGTGAACCACGACTTCCAAAATTACGTTAGTCTCGTGATTGAAGTTTCACCGTGCAGCTCAGTGGCACCAATCGTGACGACCTGACTAGCGGCTTTGCAGTTTGAATAATACGGTGAGTCGCGCTTAATTCTGCATTAACTTTCTTTTAGGTCACGTATACCTATAAGATACGTGCCGCCGATAGTAAAATTCCAAGTCACGCGTTTCAGGGAACTTACGCACTGGCCTCGCTACTGGGTTCACGGAAAAACACCCTACCTTTGCGCTCCGGCCCCAGCGCGAACACCAGCATCAGTGCCACTATCGTGCATCCCTCAAAAACGGTTAAAGCCCACTGGTAGCCGATGCGGTCCCGCAACGCGTATTCCACGGTGTTCGTCGGCGATCCGAATAACACGCCAAGCTGATAAACAAATCCTGGAAACAGGCTGCGCACCGCGTCCGGAGAGAGTTCGTTCAGATGCGCCGGAATAACTCCCCACGCGCCCTGCACTCCCACCTGCATTAGGAACGCGCCGATGGCCAGCACCGTCAACGATTGCCCGAAAGCCCACAGAGGAATTACCAGAGCGCACAGACTCAGAGAGATGATGATGCTTTTGCGCCGGCCCAACTTTTCCGAAGTGTGGCCGACCGAAATAGTGCCCAGCAGGGCGCCGACGTTGTAGAACATGGCCAGGTAAGCCACTACGTTGGGAGAAACATGGTGCGCCGTTTTAAGAAAATCGGGGTAGAGATCCTGCGTGCCGTGAGAAAGGCAGATCATCAAGGTCAGCATCAACACCAGGTAGGCAAAACTTTTGCGATGATCCCAAACCACGCGAAGAATTTTGCCCACGCTCTTCACCTGGTGCTGCTTCCACGCTTGCGACTCCGGAGACTTGTACGCCACCACCATGGTGATGACTCCCGGCACCAAACCGGCCCAGAACATCGCGCGCCATCCCCAAGCCGGCAGGATCAAACGGGCCGCCACGGCGGCAAGCAAATAACCCAACGGATAGCCGCCCTGCAACAAACCGGAAAGCAAACCGCGCCACCGGCCAGGAGCGCTCTCGAGCGTCAGAGAGGCGCCCACCCCCCAGAAACCTCCCATGCCAATTCCGTAGAGGAGCCGCAACACCAGGAATATTGCGTACGTTGGAGCGAGGCCGCTTAAAACTTCTATCAACGAAAAATACGCTACCACCGCCATGAGTGGTTTGCGCCGTCCATAACGGTCCGCCAGAGTCCCAAATATTAAAGCGCCCACCGGGCGCATCGCCAGGGTCGCGCCGATACTTAGAATGATGGAACTTTTGCCAACTTGAAAGTGAGCAGCGAGAGTATCAACAAGAAAGACCACTACGAAAAAATCAAACGCATCCAACGTCCAACCGAGGATTCCCGCGGTGACGGCGTAGCCTCGGCCTTTCTGGGGCAGATCACTACCTGGTTTGTCGACTTCCGTAAGCATGGCTTCCTTGCACAAGCAGGCTTGCGGCGGCGAGTGTAGTGCGAAACTCGAAGACGCGGCCTGAACACAGAATTAAAACTGCTTAATAAATCACGCTCGATTTTACCTGAAGGGATCAGTTCGAGCAGCGGGGCGCACCTATTAACCAGGCAAGGTTTGGCCGCGTGTTTCCTGCGCGAAAGGAATGATCAAAAGCCCCACACCGAAGGCCAGCGCGGTATACGCAACCGGTTTGCCCATCGTTCCGGCGTGGCGCACCATCGCACCAATCAGAAAGTTGACGCCGGCTCCGATGAAGCGGCCGAAAGAGGTGGCGAAGGAAAAGGCCGTGGCCCGGACAGACGTGTCGTACTGCTCGGGAAGCCACAAACTGAACAACGCAAAGTTGCCGCCAAAAAACCCCAGAAAAAACAAGCATGCGATAAATGGCTTCAATCCATTTTCTAGATAGAACGCCCAGCCAAAACTCAACAAGATGCAAACAAACATGCCCACAAAATAGATGGCCAGGGTTTTCTTGCGACCCAGGCGTTCCGCGAGGTTCGGAACCGCCAGGCAGCCCAGAATCGTACCGAGAGAAAGAATGGCGGTTCCGATGGACGCCGTTTTAGAAGCGTCCGCGAGGGACATGCCCGCTTTTTTTGCGAGCGTGATGATCGCCGTCGGCTCGTAAACCGCGCCGGCCCACAGGCCGATGATGGCCACCGTCAGCAGCGCGGCATTGACGATCGTCTTGCGGCGGTACTTCGCGCTGAAGATTTCAGCGAGCGACGCTTTGGGCTTGGCTCCAGCGGCGCGCTGCTTCCAGCGTTCCGGCTCCTTGACTCTCATAGTGATCAGGATCGAGACAATTACAGGAGACAGCCCGCACAGAAACATGGCCCGCCACCCGAAGCGCGCGCCCACGGTGTAGTTCAACGCCGCGGCGAGGAAAAAACCAAAGTAATATCCCGTCTGCAGATAGCCGGCGCCCATTTTTCGCCGGTCTTCAGGCCACGCTTCCGCAACGTAAGTGCCGGCCAACGCCCACTCCCCGCCGATTCCGATTCCCGCGAGCAAGCGAAATAATCCAAGCTGCCATACGTTCTGGGCCAGCGCCGCGGCGCCAGTGAAAATTGCGTAAGCAAATATAGTTGCCGCCAGAACGCGGGTGCGGCCGAAACGGTCGGCGATGGGCCCCCAGATAAAAGACAATCCCCACCCAACCAGAAACATTGCAAACAATATCGAGCCGGCCAACCCGACATTTTCTGGCGTTTTTGCGATCCCGGACTTGGGCAAAAGTTCCGTCAGCGCCGGGCTCAACACCAGCGCATAAATAAACGAATCCATGCCGTCGAGCGTCCAGCCGGACCACGCGCCCCAAAAGCCGGTGATTTGCCCCGGCGTCAATTTCGTATACGCCATAATTTTTTGAGAGACCTAAGAATGCCCTGTTCCGGACATCATACAAGCGAATATCAGAATTTCTTAGCTACAAGGAAAGATCACTGAAGTATCGGCGTGTGACATGGCTTTTGGCGGCTGGAGCCGTGCATGAAGTTGGCTGGCCTCTCGAGTGCCCATCGTTGCGGTGCCATCCGGAATTTGCAGGTTGCGGACAACTCTACATTTTTTGCAGCGCAGGTCGCAGGTCCCGCACATCCTTCAAATTTTCAATTTTCAGGATCTTGTCAATCAAGTCCGCGCACTTGGCCTGGCCCTGCACCGGCGTGATCAGATCCCGCACTTTCGCGAGCACTTCATCATGGCTCATGGGATTTTTCGCGGTCCCTCGCACCGCGTCCACTTCCTCGCTGAGCGGAGTTCCATCCATCAAAACAATCTCCACCTTCGATGCGCGGGTCGGTAGAAACTTCGAAAGCGCTTCATCGGGAACCAGTTGCACCTTGGCTCGTTCACGCAATATTGCCGGATCTTTCATGCGCGTCTGGTCATGCGCCGAACGGAACGTGACAGTCTTGTCGGCCAGCATCACCGCGACCATGTGTTGCACGCAGATGTCCGGTATCTCCCGGTTGTTAACAGTGAGTGCTTCGGGTGGCGCCAGGTGCACGGCGACCGACTTCACCTGCTCGGCAGTGTACTGATGGCGATCCAACAATATGACCATGGCATCCAGAACCGCTTGTATCGGTGATCCCACTGTCCATTTCTTGATATCGGTTCGAGCAATTTCGTAGCGCTCGCCTAACTTCTCCACCAGGCCGGCGGGGTCAGCCTTAGCGTTGAACGCCTCGAAAAAATTGTCGGTGCCGGACAGAATATCTTCTACACCCGTCCACCCGGACTGCACCACCAGGGCGGAAGTCACTCCGCTGCGAGCGGTCATCCCGCCAAACACAAATGCCTTTTGAATATGATGACTGTCCCGGCGCCAGGAGGTCAGTCCTGCACACTGCTGCGCCGCGTAACCCAGCAACAAACGCATCTGTTTGGCATTCAAATTTGCCGCGCAACCCGCGGCCGCCGCGGCCCCGAAAATCGTGGCGATGCTGTGGGTACTGAAATGACTCTCGTTCTCATAACGCTGCGCACCCAACGTAATTGTGAAGCGGCAACCGACGTCGTATCCCAACGCCACCGCGCGCAAGAATTGGGTGCCGCTGATTCCAAATCGCTCACCGGCGGCGAACGCTGCCGGAATCACCGCGCATCCCGGATGCGAATGCGACGGGCCGTTCGAATCGTCGGTCTCGTCCGAATGTGCCATTACCCCGTTTACCATGGCGGCCTCTAGTGGGCCGCAAAGCGTGCTTGAAGCCGCGACCGTGGCTACTTCTTTCCCGCCATACTCCCTGGCGAATCCCAGCGCCGCTTTTCCCGGAGGCAATTCGGAACCGGAAATCATGGCCGCGAAGGTATCGAGCACGTGTTGCTTGGCTTTTTCTGCCACTTCTTCGGGCAACTTTTTTCCGCCGGCTTCACTCATGTACGTGCTTAGCGTGGTCATCACGGATCCGACGGCGTCCGCAGCCGGAACTGCCGAGCCCGGCGACGAGCGAATATTTTTAGCTATTGCAGGCGACGCCGGAAACGCGGCGGCAGTCGCCGCCATCCCGGCTAGTTCCAGCAGATTTCGTCTCGATAGCGTCGGAGCATTGCCGTTCAACAATTTTTCGTCATCGCATTGACTGGGCATGAATTTTCCTCGCTCCAAAAATCCTTTTTCCCCCGCACCGCGTCGGAAACTACCCGTGCTGCAACAGTGGCCGCAATTCTCGTATGTTTCTGACAGTTTCTAAATTCATGACCAGCTCCACCAACTTGCCCGCTTCCGCGACCCCGAACACCGGCGCAATCAAGTCCGTTGCTTTTGCCACGATTTCTTCCCGCGTCATAGGATTTTCCGGCGTCCCGCGCACGTTATCCACACGCCGCGTAAGCTGCGTGCCGTCCGCCAATTTGAGTTCCACAATCGCCACACGCAGCGGCATCAGGTTTTGTAATTCCTCATCTTTGAGCAGTTGCACTTTCGCCCGCTGTTCAAGAACCTGCGGATCCTTCATCCGCGCCACGTCATGCGCCGAACGAAAAGTAATCGTCTTATCCAACAACATCACCGCCACCATATGCTGTAAACAAATCCCTGGAATCTCACGGCTATTCACGATGTTCGCTTCGTCGGTGGCCAGCCGGATGCTCACTTCCTGAACCTGTTCAGCGGTGAAAGCATGCTGTGCCCGTAAAGCCTCTATGCCATCCAGTGCCGCTTGAATCGGCGAACCTACGCTCCATTTCTTAATGTTGGTTCTCATGATTTCGAAGCGCTCGCCAAGTTTCTCGACAACTCCGCCAGGGTCTGCTGTCGGTTCAAAAGCCTGAAAGAAATTATCCGTGCCGGTGAGAATATCTTCGACACCCGTCCAACCTCCGCGAACCAGCAGCGCCGCAGTCACTCCACTGCGGGCATTCATGCCGCCGAAGACGAAAGCCTTCTGCACGTGTTCGCTGTCACGGCGCCAGGAAGTAAGCCCCGAGCATTGCTGCGCCGTGTAGCCCACCAGCAGACGCATCTGTGCGGCATCCAAACCGGCGGCACAGCCCGCTGCGGCCGCAGCGCCAAACAGCGGAGCGATGCTGTGAGTGCTGCGATGCGTCTCACTTTCGTAGCGCTCGCCGACGATGATGGTGAAGCGCGTGCCCACGTCGTATCCCAAGGCCACGGCTCGCAAGAAATGTTCTCCGCTGATGCCAAACTGTTCTCCGAGAGCGAGCGCTGCCGGAATTACCGCGCAACCGGGATGCGATTGCGATCCGGGATGCGAATCGTCGGTCTCGTCGGCATGCGCTAGCATCGCGTTCGTCATCGCCCCCTCAATCGGGCCCGACAATAGTTTTGACGCCACCACTGTGGCCACTTCTTTTCCCCCGTATTCGGTTGCAAACGCCAACGCGGCGCGCCCCGGCGGCAGTGCTGATCCCGAAATCATCGCCGCGAGCGTATCCAGAACGTGACGCTTGGTTTTTTCTCGTACCTCCTCGGGTAGCGCTTTCTGGCGCGCCTCGCCCATGTACGCGCTGAGCGTCTGCATGACCGGACCGACGGTTTCGGCTTTACCTTCAGCTGGTGCGGCGGCCAGAGGTCTAGCGCCGCCTGGGGCAAAACCAGCCAGTCCCAATAAACGCCGGCGTGAAAATCCCGCTCCGGCCTCCGCGTTCAACATTTCACCGTTTTTTTGTCGCGCCATCGCTGATCTTCCTCTAATTGCAAAACGGCACAATACGCTGCATCAAAAAAACTCTCTGCCAACGATGGCGATTTGAAAGGACGCAACCGCGACGTGCAGCTTATGCCTGCGCACATGCCCGCCACCTGAAGCCAGGATTAATTTAACTTCAGACTCATTGTGATGCGGAGCGCCACTTGCGAGGGCTGAAATAAAATTAATCTTGGTTTCAGCCATCCGGACGAGACCCTGGCGTACACTGCCATCCTTCGCAGATGTGGCTGCTGCGATCTCC
>JBBRPU010000067.1:0-12986 GCA_038227545.1 Candidatus Acidiferrales bacterium | reverse complement strand
TCGTAGGAGCCCGGAACCTGGGTGAGCGCATCGTAAGTTTCACGCGTGGCGCCGTACAGGGTGATCTCGATGCAGAATGGCCGATATTGCTGGAGATGATCGGCGATGCGCGCGTTGATCATCGTGCCGTTGGTGAAAAGAGTAATGAGGAAGCCGCGCTTTTTGGCTTCGGTGTAGATATCGAGAAAATCCTTGCGAGCGAAAATTTCTCCCCCGGAGTAGAGGATCCAGAGGGTGCCGGCGGCGACCAGTTCATCGAGAAGGCGCACGTGCTCGGCGAAGGTCATTTCGGAAGCGCGCGCGGCCTGGTCACCCATGGGCAGGTTGTTGTAGCAATGCTGGCAATCGAGCGGGCAGCGGCGCGTGACTTCGATGGAGACATCCATCGGCGCGCGTTTCCCGGCGAAGCGCTGATGAACCCCGCCGCTAAACTCCCCGTAATTAACCGTTTGCACTTGCTCCCCTGTGTTGCCGATGCGAAATCTTTGAAACCAATATCGTTATTAGCAAAGTTCAGCGTGCGGCCTGGAACTCCAGGCCAACCGGCTGTACCAACCCGATTTCACGCAAGTCAGAAAGGAAGCTCTGGACGTCAGAGGCAGCCTGGTCGGGTTTAACGTCGAAATTCTGGATTACCCAGGCGATCAGCTCTTCGGGCGCGCGGCGCTCTTCCAAAAGGCGCCAAAGCTGGCCGCCAAGTTGGTTGAAGGTGTATACCGCTTCCATGTCGGCGACGCCCGCACAGATGGGAACGACAATGGTTTCGCCGGCAATTTCACGGGAAACGGTGGCCGAGTTGCGAACGAGGAGCGAATTCGGTTCTAGAGGTACCGTAAGTACTGTAGCCATAGGCATACAGTGTTTGGGTTGCAGTGCGGTGTGTCACCCGGGCGAAACGAGGTGTGTTTCAACTTAGTACAGGGGTGTGCCAATTAGACACTTACCACTCTGGTTGCAATACCAACCTGAATTTGCCGCACGGCGGAGCCTCGCAGCGGAGAACCCGAGATTCAGTGAGTCTTTATGCGGGTAAATGTGAGCATCGGCGGCCGTCTCACCGCGACGGGTGATTATGATACTGATTCCGAATGGTCACGGACTTTGCGTTCAGGGGGTAACCAATTCACAACCGGCCCTAAAGAACATGGCGGCTCAAGATTCAGGTACGTCCTTTCGTGGCAACGGCGCCGATAACTGATCGGCGCCGCTGTCCTGCGTAAGTTTGAAGCAGGGTTTAAAAACTGAACCGCACGCCCATTCGGATGGTTCGACCACCCTGGTATCTGTTGGGCCTGCCGTACCCGCTGTTGACGGTCACGGGACCGGGAACGTTATTGATGACGGTATTTGACGGCGAGGAGTTCAATGCGCCGACAAAGTCGTAGGGGTTCAAGACCGCCGTGTAGAAGTCCACGCCATCAAACAGCGTGTGGCCGCCCGGGGCTATGAAGTTGGAGTTGAAACCGCTGGTAATGTTGCCGTTCACCTGAGTCACGCTGCGTTCATTGAGCAGGTTAGTAATCGTTGCCGTGAAACCCAGCGTTTTGCTCTCAGTGATCTTGTAGTTCTGCGTGAAGTTGAAATCGGTCTGGTTGTACCAGGGCGTGCGGAAGGTGGACGGACTGCCCACGGTGATCGCGCCTGTGGTGGGATCCTGTGTGACGTTCACCCACTTGCCACGGTTGACGACGTCCACCGGAAAACCACCCCCGGCGTTCGGAACGTTAAACCCGGTCGGGAATGCGAAACCAGCGTCGAGATAGCTGGTCAGCGGCGAGCCCTGATAAAGGACCTGGAAAATTCCAAATTGCGTGCTGAAGTTACGCGTCCAGCCCAGATCATAGTAGGCATAGCCCTTGAAGGTGTTAGGACGGTCCGTAGGCAAAAGTCCACTGGAAGATTTGCCATCGGCGCCCCAGGAGAAAAACGGCTCATCGAAAGCGCGGCCGTTGTTGGGGGAATTACGACCACCGCCGCCGTCGCCCTGGTCCGAACTGGTGAGGCCAGTGTAGTTACCGTACAGCCGACTATACGTATAGGAGAACATCCCGGACCAATGATGAGTAGGGGCTTTGGTCAGGCGGAACTCTATGCCGTCATAGTTGCGTTGCGGCGGAAGAATGTTGGGGCAGGAAGGCGTGCTGGTTGGCGTACACGTAGAGGCTTTTGGATCAGATGGAGATAGCCCTGCCAAAAAGTTGTAAAAGCCGGAGAAGGTCTTGTTCGCGCCCTGGCCCGGGTTAACGATGACAAACGTCTCGCCAATATTAGGATTAAAGATGGAGGCGTCCTCGATGACGTGGTCGAGCCTGCGTCTATCGTAGCGGGCCTCGAATGCTAGCGTAGGCGTCAACTGGTAGTCCACACCGAGTGAGTATTCATGTTGTTTGTAGGGCTTCAGACCCGGAGCGACGCCCTCTTCGGTGTTGGTACAGGTGGAGCACGTAACTGGGAAAGTGCGGAAGTTCTGGTTTTCCAGAAACGTGAGCCCGGCGGGTGTGGTGCCACCAAAGTTGGCCTGGCTTGTGGCGTCGGGACCAACGCAGTAACGATGATTCGCGCCGAACACGGGACCGATGGATGCGATATTGGGAGTGTCCAACGCGTAATAGCATTGCTGCCAGAATTGACCGCCAAAAGAGCTGATGGCCAGATTGAGTTTCATCTGATCGTAGAATTGGCCGTAGCCCGCAAAAATTTTCATCTTGCCGTTTTTGAAGGGGTCCCAGGCCACGCCGATACGTGGAGCGATTTTGTCGCCCCACCCGAAGTTGATAGGCGTGCTGATTCCGCCGCTGGGCTGGTTCTCCGCGGGCAGACCTTCCTTTTCGATTCGCAGGCCGGCGTTGATGGTGACGCCTTTGGCGATGGACCAGGAATCCTGGACAAAAAAAGAATGATTGTTGGTGGCGACGTTCCCGGCAGAGCCGATGTCGTACACGCTGATGTAACCGAATTGTCCCTGGCATGCTCCGTGGGCTGCGATGAATGGGGCGCAATTCGCCGCACCAGTTGGGCCCTGAGGCGTGTAGCTGCTCGCCTGGCCAACGTAAAAATCAACCCGGGGGACGTTGTAATGCTGGCTGATGGAATTGGAAAGGTGGTTCAGCTGGTAGCCAAACTTAAAATTGTGCGTGCCTTTCCAGCCACTCTTGAACCATGCCAAATCTACGTCTACCTGGTTGGCTTTACTGGCATTGTGGGTCGTGAAGTTAGGGGTATTGGAAATATTGAAGAAACCGCCGGCTCTTTGGTAGTCCGGCGGCAAGGGATTGCCCGAAGCGTCGGTGGCACCGAGACCGTTGGCAGTAAAGTTCGTCAGCGTGCCGGCTTCCGGGTAGCCGAAGTCGTGATAGTTCTCAAAGTAGTAGCCGTATCGGCCGGTGAGAATCAGCCGAGAGGTTAGGTTGTAGTCGGCTCCGACATTGATAGTGGTGTTTGGGGCGGTGTAGCCTGCAGCGTGAGAGAAGCTGACTGGCTGCACTTCGGCGCTGATGTTGGCCTCGCCGGTGGCGGAATCCGGGAACGGCAAGAGTTCACCGCTGAGTTTTTGCAGCTGGTAAAGCCACGAACCGTACAGCCGCAATTTCTTGGTGACTGCTGCGTCTATGCGTCCGGTGGTGTAGTAGGTCTGAATATTCTGGCTGAACTTGACCAAGCCGAGAGGCTGCAGAGCGGCCGTGTTGGAATTGGCGTAGTTAACTCCGCGCTCGAGTTGAGTGAATTCCGGATTGAAGGCGGCGAATCCGAACAGGCGGTCTTTCCAGATGGGCCCGCCAAACGTGAAACCCGGGAAGATGTCGCTGCTCTTGTCTTTCTTAGGCACATATTCCTGAAAATTTGGATCGGTCAGAAAGGTTCCGCCGTTCGGGCCAGCTTTTACTTGAGCGGAATTAGGGTCGTAGCGGCTGAAGGTGGAGGCATGCGCGTCCATGGCGTCATTTTCGAAATAGCTGAATATGGAGCCGTGATAATTGTTGGTGCCCTTGCGCATGATCACGTTGACGACGCCGCCCAGCGCGCCGCCGTGCTCCGCCTGTATGCCCGAGTTTTTGATTTCCACTTCCTGAATGAAGTCGAAGGGCACGCTGGTGCGCGAATAGCCGCCGATCAGGTTGGCAGTTTCCTGGCCTTCCACGAGATACGAATTCTCGGAGTCGGAACCGCCGGCTACGGAAAAGCCGTGGTCACCGCCATTGGCGGTGCTGCCGGGAGCAGAGCCGCCAGAACCGTTGCCGGGATACCCGCCGATGCTGTTGTTGCCCATCAAGGGCTCGTTGCGCGCGGAGGGCGCGAACTGGATTACGGACTGGAAGCTGCGTCCGTGAGGAACATTTTCGATGAGGTCTTCAGTTACGTTGGTGGTGGTGACGTTGGTGGTCACGTCAATTTGCGGGGAGGCGGAAGTGACTTCGACGACCGTTGCGGAAGTGCCGACGGTCAGTGTGAAGTCCACGCTCGGCAAACGACCGACTTCCAAAGTTACCTCGCGCTTGGCGGTGGAGAATCCCTTGGCGGTGACCGAAATGGTGTACTTGTCGGGCGGGAGATTGGCGAAGCGATAGTAGCCGCTGGCATCCGCGTCCACGGTTTTTGTTCCAACCAGGCTATCGGCGGAAACCTCCACCACAGCTCCGGGCACAACCGCTCCGGATGGATCTCTAACCGTTCCCTGCAAACCCGCTGTCGTTTCCTGTGCCGCTAACCTGAGATTGGAGACCAGCAGCAGAGCAATACACAGCAGCAACCGTGATGAAAACCGCATTCGCCCTCCGCGAAGGAAGATTTCCGCAAGACGTCGGCATCTTTGCGGCATGACCCTGGGGATTCCGAGGACCGCACTCTCTCTACTTTGAAAAACCAAAGTGATTCAGAGCTTGAGAACGCTTTTGAGTCCACGGCTTTCTAAATTGCAATTTGGATTGTCATTGCAACGGATTGGCCAAGAATTCCGCGCGGCTAAGTTATTTTTTTTCTGGTGTTTACATCAGGGAGTCTGAGGCTATTCAAAAAAGTACTCGCATAACTCGGATGGATTATCCATAACATCGTAGCGTTTATAAATTGCCGATACTTTCCGGTAAGAGACCGGCCGTCAGGTCAATCCTGAGTGGTGGTGGCTGAGCGCTAGAGGTTTTCGAAATTCACATGCAAGTGAGGATTGTAAAAAAAGCTGCGAGTTGCGCTCCACAGTTTACGAATTTGATTTTCAGATGTCTAACAGCCAGCAGACGTCAGGAATCGTGTTTACGTCCGGCAAAAACCACGACGGGTCGCGCTGCACCAGGAGGCTGCGAGGGCATTTCCAGCAGCGAGGAGGCGGCAGGAGCGGCGCCGGTGATGGCGCGGCGGATAGCAGTTCCGGGTGCGTCCTCGCGGAGGCGCACGGTGGAGCCGTCCCAGTCAATTCCCAGCAGGCGCCACTTTTCCTGGAGGTCTACGGTCACAGGCCTGTCTTTCATTTGATTGTAGAGGTCGGTGAGCACCGTGGTGCCGGTGGCCTGATCGCCTATTTTTAGAGTTTTCGCCAGGTCCCAGTCATTGGTGATGTTGCCGCCAGCATCCAGGATGCCGCGCAGCGCGTCCTGCAGACCTTTTTTGTTCTCAGTTTTGCGGCGGATCTCGACGTCGGCGTCGAAGCAGAAAAGTGCCCCTCCCCAATAGGTGCGGCCCCAGGTGTGCGTGCGATCGAGCCCTTCGTCTCCCGCCTGCGGCTGGCCCTTGGGCATGTCGCGAAGCAGGTCGGCCCACATCTGCTCTTCCTTCATGTGGCTGGCGCGGATGCGTGCGATAGGCTCGACGTACGTGGAGATGCCCTCTTCGATCCAGTGATGCTCGTCGGCCACCGACGGAAACGCCAGATGGATCATTTCGTGGGTCATCATCCAGTCGTCCATGAGTTCGGCGTGCGTGGTGTCGCTGCCGAGGCCGATCTTGATTAGGCCGCCGTGCATGCCGAAGGTCATGCCGTGGCGGACGCCGTGTCCAGAGAAGGGGGTGATGCGCAGAGTCAGGTGCGGGACAGGATAGCGGCCGTAGTAGCCGGCGACGGATTCCGCAGCCATCTGCACCCAGGCGATCACCTCGGATTGCGGGAGGGTGAGTTTGCCGTCTGCAATGGTCACATCTATGTGGGAGCCGCTGACGATTAGCGTGGAAGTCATTTCAGCGGCGCGCGGGCTGGGCGAGCAGCCTATCTCGAGAAGCGACAGGGCTAGCGTGACGAGTGAGAAACGGGTGGTGCGAAGCATGCGAACTCCGCGAAACTTTTTCCGGCAAAGCGCGAATCACCAAGCCAAGGGCGGCTTCTTTTCTTCTGGCAAGGAGGGAAACCAGCGGTTGATCAAGGTGTCCACGGCGAACTTCCCCGGGCCGAAAAGCAATACGATGAGGCTGGCGACCAGAAAGGTGTACGGCGCGGCGGCATAAAATTTGTCAGGGTCGGAAAAGATAGAGGAGAGGGCTTCTCGATCGGCGGTGATGTACGCGACCAGCAAGTTGATGGTGAGTGCCAGCGAAGTGAGGCGCGAGAGCAAGCCGATGGCAAGAAAAATGCCGCCAAAAAATTCCAGGCAGGAGATGGCCACCGCCGTTTGCGCGGGCATGGGCAAGTTCAGGCTGGTGAAAAACTCGGTGACCTTGTCGAGATGGTGCAGCTTGCCCCAGCCGCTCTCTATAAGCTGGTAGCCCCAATAGAGCCGCACGAACAGGAGAAATGGCGACTGGCCGAAAGAGACGTAGTAGAAAAAAGTGTTGTAGAGCTTTTTGAGGCGAAGCAGAAAATTGTTCATGGCGGGTCAGGCGGACTTTCTTTTGGGGCTTTTGAGCATTCGTTTTTTGGAAATGGCCTTGGCAGATTTTGCTTCCGGCTTGCGGAACCAGCCCAGCGCGGCCCAATTCTGGAACCACTGCTGCACCAGTCCGGGCAATTCTTCCGCGGGAATTTTACTCTTGCGGAAAGCCTGATCCACGGCTCTTTGCAGCGTTCTACCCTGCTGCAATTCCGATAACAGCGTAAATTCTTCGCGTTGCAGCCGGCGAAAATAAACCGTGTTGTCTATGCGATGGACGGCTAGCGCGATAGCTGCGGGAATGAGTTTCGCGACCGTCTGCACGCGCTTCTTTTTGCGGCGTTCCTGAAAAGCGTTGCTCGCGAAATCGTTGTCGTCGTCGTTCTTCTTGATTTCCAGCAGCAGATCGTCCACTGGATAACGAAGACTCAGCAACCGGATGTACGGCTGCATTTGCAGGCGCAAATCCGGGCCCGTGCCGGCGGCCAGATCTTCGGCAGTCAGCGGCGGCCTGGCGGCGCCGTCGAACGCTTCGATTTCGGCCCACTCCAGCTTGACGATATCGAGTGCCAGCGCCTGCTTCTTCCCCGCCCATTTCGGATGGCGGTGCAACCAGGATTCCAGCTCCGAGCCCAAATTGCGCAGCGTAAACGATCGCGACGGGCAATCGGTGATGTAAGCGCGCGACATGTTTTCGAAACGCACATCCCCAAGAACGGTGCGCAGGCCGGGAAAATCTTCGACCATGCTGGAGAGCAAGCGAAACCAGTACTGGCGATTATAAATTTCCAGGCGCTCGAAAGAAGTCAGGCGGTCATTGGGCTTGATGAAGCGCGCCGCGTAATCGCGCATGGGCCGGCCGTCGGGCGCGGTGCGCTGCATGCGCTCGCTGAACGTGAGCGGCTGCATGACCGCGCGCGCCATGGTGCGTTGAAGCTCAAGAAGTTTCATACGGCGGTGGCTAGCGCGGTGGCGGCCAGAAAACGATTGGCTTTCAGAGCTTCGTCGTGAACCTCTTTGAAACTCGGGATGCTGTCATCCCATTCGAGGAGCGTCGCGGTATGGCCGGCACGCTGAATGGCGCGCTCGTAAAGCTTCCAGACCGGGTCAATGACCGGATGATCGTGGGTGTCGAGAATGTACTTGCGATATTTCGAATGACCGGCGATATGAATCTGCGCCACACGCTCGGCGGGGACGCTGTTCACGTAGGTGAAGGGGTCGAAACTGTGATTCTGCGAGGATACGTAAATATTGTTGACGTCCAGGAGGATGCCGCAATCGGCGCGCTCCACCACTTCATTCAGAAATTCCCACTCGGTCATTTCCGAGACGTGGTATTCGGCATAGCTGCTGACGTTTTCCACGGCGATGGGAACTTCCAGGTAATCGCGGACTTCGCGCACTTTCTGCGCGGTGAGCCTGGCGGCTTCAAAAGTGTAAGGCATGGGCAGGAGATCGTGAGTGTAGCGCCCGTCTACGCTGCCCCAACAGAGATGATCTGACAACCAGGGAGTCTTGGTGCGCTTGACGAGGTCTTTCAGGCGTCGCAAATGCTCGCGATTGGGTTTTTCCGCGGAGCCGAAATACATGGAGACGCCATGCTGCACTACTTTGTATTGCTCGAGAATCTGATCGAGGATCTGCATCGGACGGCCGCCATCAATCATGAAGTTCTCGCTGATTATTTCGAACCAGTCCACCACCGGCTTACGGGTAAGGATGTGGTCGTAATGCGGCGAGCGCAGTCCGATGCCGATGCCGTATTCGGTGAAATTATTAAAGCGATTGGTGCCCATAAGCTCCGAATGAACAAAAACGACTACATTGACGATAGAGATGTGACGAGGCAAAAATAAAGCGGACAAAGGGCCGGGTGAAACGGCCGGCCCTCTATCACGCGGAAAGAGAGTCGAAAACTACTCAGGCATCTTGGAGCCGTCCGTCGCGCAACCGCCCTTGCCTTTGCACGAGTTCTTGCTCTTGCAGCCGTTGTCGCTGGACTTGCAGCCGCCCTTGCCTTTGCAGGAGTTTTGGCCCTTGCAAGCGTGCTTTTCTTTCACTTTCTTGTCAGCAGCGGGCTTGTCTGTATCCTGGGCGGTTACAGCGGACTTGAGCCCCGGCAACAGATTGGACGCCTTGATGCTGGCGCTGGTGCCTGCGAGCAAGCCCGCGACAGCCGCACCGGTGATGAGAAACTTATTCGACTTTGTCATATCCTGAAGAACCCCCATCGATTTAAATTTTACTGCATCCCTCAGGCAGAGATTCTGCCATGAAGATCATTGGGCCGAGCGATTGAGCGAGCTTCGGCGAAAATCGTTAACTGCTGTGGACGGCGCGGAACCAGACGCGCCAGACAGTGAGTCCCAGAACACGGATACGTTACCCCCATGTAGCGCCGGTTGCTACTGGAAATTTGATTAACCCCATTCGATTCTTGGATGCACCCCGTCGAGGCGCCTACTGGCGTTGTGCTATGCCTAGATCGATGGGATAGCGCCATCCCCGACGCCTTCAGACTTGACGATTCCCGCAACTCGTTCGTTTCGCACATATTTGATTTGGGCTTCCGTCGATAAGGCTTCAAGTTAGACGGCCCATCGTGTTATACGATTGCCGGCGGGAAATGGATTTAACGGTCAGGTGGGAGTTGCGGTCTGCGGGTTGAGGGGGCGTTTTAAGATGACCAGGTTTCTGGTGAAAACGGCGGTACTGGTATCGGCGGTGTTCCTGTGGGGCGGGAGAGTGGCGGCGCAGACCAGCAGTTTTGATCTGCTCTCCCCGGATAAGCGCATAGAGGTGCGAGTCAAGACCGCGAGTGGCGTTCGATTTGACGTGCTGCTGAAGGGGCGGGCGCTACTCGAAGACTGCAGCGCCTCGATGGATATCGAGCACCAGAAACTGGGATTAGACGGGAAGGTCGTGGGCTCCTCGAACCGGAGCGTGGATCAGGTCCTGGAACCGGCGGTACGGCAGAGATTTGCAAAGATTCATGAGCATTATAATGAGCTGCGCATCGAGATGGAGGGCGATTACGCCATGGTTTTTCGGGCGTACAACGAAGGTGCGGCCTACCAGTTCGAAACCAAACTACCCGCGAAGGAAGTGAAGGTTTACGGCGAAGAGATGCGCCTGAATTTTCCCAGCAATTTCAATGTGTACTACCCGCAGGAAGACAGCTTTTTTTCGCACAACGAACGGAAATACGTGCCGCAACATTTGCGGGAAATCCTTCCGGAATTTCACGCCAGCTTACCCGCGGTGGTGGATGCCGACGGCGTGAAAATCGCCATTGCCGAAGCCGACCTAGAGGACTATCCCGGGCTGTGGCTTAAGGGCACGGCGGGAACCGCGCTGGCGGCGATTTTCCCGCCTTATCCGCTGAAGGAAACCCTGGAGAAGGATCGAGACTTTCGCGTGACGGAAAGCGCGGACTACATCGCGGTGACGCGCGGTACGCGAACTTTTCCGTGGCGGCTGATGGGCATAGCCGAAAAAGACGGCGACCTTTAGACCAATCAACTGGTGTGGCTGCTGGAAAAGCCGTCGCAGGTGCAAGACACTTCCTGGATCAAGCCCGGCAAAGTGGCCTGGGACTGGTGGAATGCCAACAATATTTACGGCGTGGATTTCAAGGCGGGGATCAACACCGCGACGTACAAGTACTACATAGATTTCGCCGCGAAATATGGATTGCAGTACATCGTGCTGGATGAGGGCTGGTACAAACTCGGCAATGTGTTGGAAGCCGCGCCGGAAATCAACATCGAGGAGTTGACCGCTTACGCCCGTAAGAAAAATGTGGGGATTATTTTATGGGTCATCTGGAAAACCCTGGACGATCAGCTGCAGCCAGCGCTGGACCAGTACGCTAAGTGGGGAATTTCCGGAATCAAAGTGGACTTCATGCAGCGCGACGATCAAAAAATGATCGATTTTTATCACAAGGTGAGCCGCGAAACCGCCAGGCGCAAAATGCTCGTGGATTTTCATGGCGGGCAAAAGCCCGCGTCCATGACGCGCACGTGGCCGAACCTGATCAGCGCGGAAGGCGTGCGCGGAATGGAGTGGAGCAAGTGGAGCGCGGATTCGGAGCCGGAACACAACGTAACGCTGCCGTTTACACGCATGTTCCTGGGGCCGATGGACTACACGCCGGGCGCCATGCAGAACGCAACCAAAAACACTTTTGCACCAATACATATGCGACCCATGGCGATGGGGACACGGTGCCATCAGCTGGCGATGTACGTGGTGTACGAGAGTCCGCTGGAGATGCTGGCGGACAGTCCATCGAACTACCTGCGCGAGCCCGAGGCCATGGAGTTTTTGAGCGCGGTGCCGACGGTATGGGATGACACGAAGGTGCTGGACGCACGCATCGCGGATTACGTAGCGGTCGCGCGGCGAAATGGCCGTGACTGGTACGTCGGCGCAATGACCGACTGGACCGCGCGCGAGCTGGAGCTGGATTTTTCGTTTCTGCCGGAGGGCGAGTTTGTGATGACCAGTTATCGTGACGGCGTAAATGCGGATCGTTTCGCCGGCGATTACAAGATGGAAAAACTGAGCGTTAATCGCGCCACCAAGCAGAAGATCAAGCTCGCGCCCGGCGGTGGATGGGCGGCGAGAATCGTTCCGCAAGGACAGAAGTAAAACATCGTACGGCCAGGAGGCTTGATGCCACGAAACTGGGTAAATGAAATTCGATATGCGACCGCGGTGGCCGCTCTACTCGTTGGCGGGATGACGCTCGATGCGCAAGTGCGCGTGGCCGCGGGATTGGTCGAAGGCGCCACCAGCGCGGACGGCAAGGTGGAGATTTTCAAGGGCATTCCGTATGCGGCGCCGCCTGTGGGAGATTTGCGCTGGAAAGAGCCGCGACCGGTGGCCGCGTGGGAAGGCGTCAAGAAGGCGGAGGAATTCGGTCCGCGCTGCATGCAGGGGCGGATTTTTGACGACATGGTTTTTCGCGACGCCGGGCCAAGCGAAGATTGTTTATATCTGAACGTGTGGGCTCCCAAAGTTAGAGGTGATGCGAAGTTGCCGGTGATGGTGTGGATTTACGGCGGAGGATTTCAGGCCGGCGCGACTTCGGAGCCGCGGCAGGATGGCGAGCGCCTGGCGCATAAAGGCGTGATCGTGGTGAGCATGAACTACCGGCTGGGAATATTTGGATTCTTCTCGCACCCGGACCTGACGGCGGAGTCCACCCATTTCGCTTCTGGAAATTACGGACTGCTGGACCAGGCTGCGGCGCTGAAGTGGGTGCACCAAAATATCGCGGCGTTTGGCGGCGATCCGAACAATGTGACGATTTTTGGCGAGTCGGCGGGATCGTTTGCGGTAAGCGCATTGATGGCTTCGCCGCTTTCGAAAGAGTTTGTGCACGCCGCCATCGGGGAGAGCGGCGCGTTTTTTGGAAAAACATTGGGCGCGACACGGCTGGCGGAAGGCCAGAAGAAAGACGCGGTGTTCGCGGAGCAAATGGGAATGCGCTCCATCAAAGAGTTGCGGGCGGTGGATGCGCAACGGTTGCTGGATGCGGTGCTAAAAAACAAGGAAGAGAGTCGCTTTTCGGCAAACATTGACGGGTATTTCATGCCGGCAGACGCCTACGAGATTTATTCGCAGGGCCGGCAGGCGCACATCCCGCTGTTGGCGGGGTGGAACCGCGACGAGGGAAATTACCACGGGTTTTTTGGCGACCAGCCAGTGAACAAAGAAAATTACGCGGCGAAGATGCGCACGCGCTTTGGCGAGTCCGTGGCAGAGGCGATGAAACTTTTTCCTGGAGATTCGGAAACGGGGATCAAGAGCTCGGCGGGATTTCTGGCGGGCGCAGATTTTATTTCTTACGGCACGTGGAAATGGATAGAGGCGCACTTGAAGACCGGCGGGGTTCCGGTTTTTCGTTACGAATTTGACCAGGCACCTCCGGGCGGCGATGGAAACGATGGAGATAAAGTTGGAGTTTTTGCGTATCACTCGGCGGAAATTGAATTTGTTTTTGGAGTGTTGGACTCCAAGCAAGGTATGACGTGGCTCCCGGAAGATTACAAAGTGTCGGAGTTGATGCAGACGTATTGGACAAATTTTGCGAAGACCGGGACTCCGAATGGCGCGGGCGTGCCGGAGTGGCCACAGTATGAAAAGAAGGGCTTTCAAGTGATGCATCTGGGCGCACATCCG
>JBBRPU010000066.1:0-13062 GCA_038227545.1 Candidatus Acidiferrales bacterium | reverse complement strand
TGTCCACAAGGAGCCTCGGCGGGATCGCCGGATTTCCGACCCCGAGTGAACTGCACGCGCAACTGGAAGCCGGGGCATGAGCGGAAAGGTTTGCATCATCGGCGGAGGAGGAGTGCGTACCCCTCTGCTGATTCACGGACTCTTGCAATCGCAAGAAGTTTTGAAGACCAGCGAACTGGTGCTTTACGACGTGAGCCATGAACGGGCGGACGTGATGGCCGCGCTGGGCCGGGAAATTGCGGCGAAACTCGACGTAGAAATTAAGCTAAGCACGACGACATCTCTGGAAGCGGCGGCGGAAGGCAGCGCGTTTGTATTGAGCAGCGTACGCGTAGGAGGTATGGCGGCGCGGGCGCGAGACGAGCGTGCCGCCATCGACAATGGCCTGGCGGGGCAGGAAACTACTGGCCCCGGTGGCGTGGCGATGGCGCTGCGAACTGTACCTGTAGCGCTGGCGCACGCTAGGGTGGTCGAAAAGCTCGCGCCGAGGGCGTGGTTCATCAATTTTACGAATCCGGCCGGACTGATTACGCAGGCTCTAAATCAGCACACGAGCTTACGGATTGTGGGGATTTGCGACACTCCCGCGGAATTGTTCCATCGCATCGCGCTGGCGTTCGGTGCCACGCTTGCGGAGACGCAATGCGACTATGCCGGATTGAACCATCTGGGCTGGGTGAGAAGAGTTACGGTGCGCGGAAAAGATGTGACCGCGCAGTTACTGCAAAATCCAGAAAAGCTGCGGCAGTTATATCACGCGAACTTGTTTGATCCGTTACTGATTCGAACGCTGCAACTGATTCCCTCGGAGTATTTATTTTTCTATTACAGCCAGAGAAAGGCGTACCGCAATCAATTGCGCGCGGGCGCCAGTCGCGGCGAAGAACTTTTGCAAATGAATAAGAATTTATTTGGTCAGCTGCAATCACAGACTCCGCGGGAAGGGCTGAACACTTATCGCAACTATCTGATGCAGCGCAACTCTTCCTATATGCAACTGGAGGCGGATGCGGGCTCGGCGTTCAGTAAAGATCGGGAAGAAAATGACCCTTTTGAAATTGCCACCGGCTACCACCGCATTGCGATTGACGTGATGACGGGACTCTTATCTGACGAACCCCGGCAAGTGGTGGTTAATGTACCCAATCACGGCAGCATCGAAGAGCTTGGCGATGAAGATGTTGTAGAAGTGCCATGCAAAATCAGTCGTGCGGGCGTTACGCCGATGCCAACCGGCAGCCTGCCGGAGTCCGTCCGGGGCCTGGTTCTGTCGGTGAAGGCCTACGAGCGGACGGCGATCCGTGCCGCGGTTGAAAAGTCCTGGCCTCTCGCCCAACTGGCGATGCTCGAGTACCCCAGCATCGGCCAATGGGAAATTGCCGGGGATTTGCGGCAGAAACTGGCTGCCAGCGATCCGGAATTTCTCGGGTATTTGCAGTCCAGCTAGACTGAGCCACCGCCATTGACACCTGACGTGGCGGGAATTACAGTATCTTTTCCCTACTGCAAACGTGTGCAGACCATGGCTACCGATCCCTTGCACCGCCCTACATCGATTAAAGACATCGCTCGCAAGGCCAACGTTTCGTTCTCCACCGTTTCCAGGGCTTTGCAGAACAGCCCGTTGATCAGTCGCCGCACTGCGGAGAAAATTCAACGTATTGCGCGAGAGTCCGGCTATCGCGCGAGTGCCGTGGCGCGCGGCTTGGTGACGCAAAGGACCAAGACCATCGGCGTAGTGGTCACTTCCATAGCCGACCCTTTCGTCAGCGAAGTGGTGGAGGGCATCGAAGAGAGTTGTAACAACCACGGGTACTCGGTGTTCCTCGCAAACTCTAATGCCGATCCGGTTCGTGAACGAAAAGTGGTGCAGTCGTTTTCCGAAAGACGTGTGGACGGCATCGTGGTGATGTCCTCGCGCGTCGGGGCCCTGTACGTTCCGTTGCTTTCGGAGATGAGAGTTCCCATTGTTCTGGTGAACAATCAGCATCCCGGTGAATTCACGCATTCGGTAATGATCGAGAACGTCGAGGGCAGCCGCGAGGTAACCGAGCATTTGATCCAGCTCGGGCATCGCCGCATTGCTTATCTTGGTGACCGTTTTGGCTATCAATCAGATGCGGAACGATTTTCGGGATACCGGCAGGCGCTGGACCGAGCTGGGCTAACATTTTTTCCCGAACTGATTATGCATGGCGATGGCAAGTCGGAAGGGGCGACGGAACCGACGAAAGCACTGCTGAGCCTGGCGGAGCCGCCAACTGCGATTGTTTGCTACAACGATATGACCGCGTTGGCAGTGCTGGGCACTGCGCGCGCCCACGGGCTGCGCATTCCGCACGACATTTCCGTGGTCGGCTTTGACGACCTTTTTATCGCGTCTTACACCGATCCACCGCTCACGACCGTCCGACAGCCGAGAAGACGAATGGGCGTGCTAGCTATGGAGAGCCTTTTGCAGCTAATGCAGGGTCAAAATCCTTCGCAAGCCATAACCGTAGCGGCAGAACTGGTTATCCGCGAGTCCAGCGCTGCCCCGCGGAAGGTCCCCACATGACTTCAACGAGAAAATTACTTGTTCCCTCTAAAAACAATGGCTACGGGTCCGGGATTCTGATGGAGGTTGGTCGCCAGCAGTCCGGGTTCGACTATGTAACTTTTGAAGTCCGGCGGATCAAGGCGGGCGAAAGTTTTGACGGTGCGACGGATTCGAACGAACTGGCCATCGTGACGCTGGGAGGCATCTTTCAGACGCAGTCGTCCGAGGGAAGCTGGATGAGTATCGGCGGGCGCGCGAATGTGTTCAGCGGCAAGGCGTGGACGCTGTACTTATCGGTGAATACGCGATTCACGGTGACGGCCATCACGGATTGCGAGTTGGCATTTTGTTATTGCCGCGCAGAGGAGGTACATCCGCCCGTACTGATCTCACCCGAAAGCGTCAAAGTCGAAATTCGGGGCGGCACAAATGCCACGCGGCAGATCAATCATATTCTGACTCCGGAATTCCCCGCGCAGCGATTGCTGGTCGTGGAAGTTTATACACCAGGCGGAAACTGGTCGAGTTACCCGCCGCACAAGCACGACGTTCACAATCCGCCCGAGGAAGTGGATCTGGAGGAAATTTATTATTACCGGATCGATCGCCCGGAAGGTTATGCCATCCAGCGGGTGTACTCACGAGATGGCAAGCTGGATGAGACCATCACCGTGCGCGACGGCGAGCTGGTTCTGATTCCGGAAGGCTATCACCCGGTGGTCGCGGCACATGGCTACAACATTTATTACCTGAATGTGCTGGCGGGCTCCGCGAGATCTATGGCCGCGGCGGACGACCCGGACTACGCGTGGGTGCGAAAATCCTGGACGTATCAAGATCATCGATTGCCGCTAGTGCAGTAAGAGAGAAATTACTACAGACGAATCCGCTATGGCGACAACCCCTCTCAGTCCGCTGCACCAAACGGCCGTCATCGGTGCGACCGATTATTGGAATGATTCCTGTTCCACGGAAGAGCTGAAATACGCCATCACCAATGGTGCCGTGGGCGCGACTTCCAATCCGACGATTGTGATGGCGGTTTTGAAAAAGGAATTGCCGGCGTGGAAAGGCCGGATTCTGCAACTGATTTCTGAGCATCCCACTTGGTGCGAAGTGGATGTCGCCTGGAAACTTATTGAGGAAATGGGCGTCGCCGCGGCAGTATTGTTGATGCCGGTGTTCGAGCGAGAGAAAGGGCGGAAAGGGCGCCTCTCGTTGCAGACGAACCCCACCTTCTATCGCGACGCTGGCGCCATTGCTGCGCAAGCAGTGCGCTTTGATCAACTGACGCCGAATATTCAAGTGAAAATTCCCGCGTCGACGGCGGGAATCTCGGCCATTGAGGAAGTCACCTACCGCGGAATAAATGTGAACGCCACCGTTTGCTTTACGGTGCCGCAGGCGATAGCGGTTGCAGAAGCAGTGGAGCGAGGCTTGAAACGGCGCACTGCGGAAAACAAAGACAATTCCCGCCTGGCTCAAATGTGCACGATCATGATCGGGCGCCTGGACGACTGGCTGAAAGTTGTGGCCAAAAAAGAAAGTATCGTGATTACCCCGGGCCACTTGGACTGGGCCGGCATAGCGGCTATCAAAAAAGCGTACGGTATTTTTCAACAGCGGGGATATCGCACGCGACTGCTGGCTGCCGCCTACCGCCATCACCTGCATTGGTCGGAATTGATCGGCGGCGATATCGCCATGACGATTCCTTATGAGTGGCAGGTGTTGTTCAATAATTGCGATGTCGAAGTCAAAGAGCGCATGCAGAATGCGGTGGATTCGCGGATTGTGGATGAACTCTACGGGAAATTCCGCGATTTTCGTCGCGCCTATGACGACGGTGGAATGACCGTCGCCGAATTCGATACTTTTGGCGCTACGGCCCGGACGTTACGGGCGTTCATTAGCTCGTATTATGAGCTTCTTTCTTTCGTGCGCGATTTCATGTTGCCGGATCCCGACCAGAAATAATCCGGCACTTTTTTGCAGAACAGCGTCGAGTAGTAACAGCGATTTGCCTGTGCCACTGGCGGAGAAGAGTACATGAAGGGTACGCGGCGTCTGACCACGGCACAGGCGATAGTAACTTTTTTGCAGAATCAATATGTGGAGCGCGATGGGCAGGAGCACTTGTTTTTTGCCGGGATGCTGGGAATCTTCGGCCACGGTAATGTGGCGGGCATCGGACAAGCGCTGCAACAGACCAAATTTCCCTACATCCTAATGCGCAACGAGCAGTCGGCCGTGCATCTGGCGTCTGGGTTTGCCAAGATGAGTAACCGGCTGCGCACTTTTGCGTGTACGTCTTCGATCGGTCCGGGAGCAACGAACATGATCACCGGGGCGGCGCTAGCCACCATCAATCGCCTGCCTGTGTTGCTGTTGCCAGGTGATATCTTTGCGCGCCGCCATGTCGCCCCCGTTCTGCAACAACTGGAATCGCCAAATACGCAGGACATCAGCGTGAACGATTGCTTCAAACCGGTATCCCGATATTGGGACCGCATAAATCGTCCGGAACAAATTATTACGGCGCTTCCCGAGGCAATGCGCGTGCTGACCTCTCCCGCGGAAACCGGGGCAGTGACATTGGCGTTGCCCCAGGATGTGCAGACGGACGCCTACGATTTTCCGGAAGCGCTGTTTCGCAAGAGAGTCTGGACGATTCGACGTCCACCGCCGGATGAGTTGTCGCTGGAGCGTGCGATCGAGGTTATCCGCGTCAGTCGCAAACCGTTGATTGTAGCCGGTGGCGGAGTGCTGTATAGCGAAGCGTCGAGTGCGCTAGCGGACTTTGCGGCGCAAACGGGAGTTCCGGTGGCTGAGACGCAGGCCGGCAAGGGTTCGCTGGCATATGATCACGCGCAATGCGCGGGGGCAATTGGCGCGACGGGAAGCTCTTCAGCGAATCAGTTGGCGAGCGATGCCGATGTGGTGATTGGAATTGGCACGCGCTACTCCGATTTCACGACCGCCTCGATGACGGCATTTCAGAATCCGGATGTACGCTTCGTAAACATCAATGTCGCGGAGTTCGACGCCTGCAAAGTTTCGGCTATTGCGGTGGTCGCGGACGCGCGGGTGGCGCTGGAAGAAATGGCTTCGGCGCTTCGTGGATATCGTGTGAGTGCAGACTACGAGGTGAAAATAAAAACCCTCAGGGATTCGTGGACGATGGAGATGCAGCGTTTGCTGCATCTGGATAACCAACCGCTCATGGCACAAAGCGCGGTGATCGGAGCGATATACGAAGCGTCGAGTCCACGCGATGTGCTGGTCTCCGCGGCGGGCAGTCATCCCGGCGACCTGCACAAGCTTTGGCCCACGCGCTCGCCGAACGGCTATCACATGGAGTATGGGTATTCCTGCATGGGTTACGAAATTCCCGGAGCGATGGGCGCGAAAATGGCGGACCCCAGCCGTGAAGTGTTTGTCTTTTTGGGAGACGGCACGTACCAGATGATGCCGACCGAAATCGTGACGGCCGTGCAGGAACGCATGAAGCTAATCATCGTGCTTGTAGACAATCACGGCTTCGCAAGCATCGGCGGGTTGAGTGAATCCATCGGCAGCGCCGGCTTCGGAACCCGCTATCGTGAGCGTTCTAAGGCTTCCGGACAATTGGACGGCAAAAATCTGGTGGTGGACTACGTGGCGAATGCGCGAAGTCTAGGCGCGCGCGCGATCAAAGCGAACCACCTGGCGGAATTGAGAGAAGCACTGGCGGGGGCCAAAACTTCCGACGAGACCACGGTGATCGTCGTCGAGACGGATCGCGAACTGCGCGTGCCAGGTTACGACTCGTGGTGGGAGGTGGCCGTGGCCGAAGTATCAGAAAACCAGGAGGTGCGCGCGGCGCGTTCGAAGTACGAAGAAGCACGACGGAAGGAACGCTACTTCCTGTGATGCGGAGCGCGGAGCAGCCATGCCGGTGATGCGCGTCGGAAATGCTCCGTGTTCGTGGGGTACGCTCGAATTCGATCAGGCTAAGGCGGAACAAATCGGTTATGGCCGCATGCTGGACGAGCTAGCCGAAACTGGATACACCGGCACGGAACTCGGTGATTGGGGTTACATGCCTAGCGACTCAGGGGTGCTAAAAGCGGAATTGGGAAAACGCAATGTGGCGATGCTCGGCGCGTTCGTGCCGGTCGCGTTGAAAAATGAAAACGCGCATAAGGGCGGGATCGCGTCGGCAATCAAAACGGCGAAACTGTTGGCCAGCGTGGCGGCAGAGCAAAAGCCGTTCCTGGTACTGGCGGACAACAACGGAACCGTGCCGGAGCGCACCAGCAACGCCGGGCGCGTAACACCTCACCTGGGATTGAGCGCTGCGGAGTGGCAAACATTTTCAGCGGGAGCGAATCGGATTGCGCAGGCGGTGCACAGCGAGACGGGCCTGCGCACGGTGTTCCATCATCACTGTGCCGGCTATGTCGAGACGCCAGACGAGATTGAGCGTTTTCTGGAGCTCACTGATCCCCAAACAATTGGATTAGTCTTTGATACCGGCCATTATGCGTTTGGCGCAGGAGACTGCGATGCGCTGAAGGGCCTGGAGCGATTTCAGGAGCGCGTGTGGTATGTGCACTTAAAAGACTGCCAGCCTGAGGTGGCTCGCCAGTCGCGCGCGGAGCATTGGGATTATTTCGAAGCGCTGCGGCATGGAGTGTTCTGCGAACTGGGACAAGGTTGCGTAGATTTTCCTGCGGTCCTTCAATGGCTCGCAAAACGGAAGTACGATGATTTTCTGGTTGTGGAGCAGGATGTTTTGCCAGGTATGGGATTGCCGAAGGAAAGCGCGCGGCGGAATCGCGAATACCTGCGGTCGATTGAACACCATTTTGCCTAAGGCAAGAAAAGGGAGTGCTGCTTGGCGGAGAAGATACTGAACGTCGGAATCATTGGCGCTGGACGGATTGGCAAAGTGCACGCGGGAACGTTGGCGTTTCGCATGCCGGAAGTGCGCGCGGCGGCGATTGCGGATACCAACATTTCGATGGCTGAGGAAGTCGCCAGGCGATATGGAATTGCGAAGGTCTCCTCCGATGCCGATGCGATTTTGTCGGACGGCAAAATTGATGCAGTGCTGATTTGCTCACCAACGGACACGCATGCGGACTTGGTGACGCGAGCGGCGCAGGCGGGCAAGCACATTTTCTGCGAAAAGCCCATTGATCACGCCTTGGCGAAAATTGACGGCGCCCTGGCAGCGGTAGAAAAAGCCGGCGTAAAGTTTCAGGTGGGATTCAATCGCCGCTTTGACGCGAATTTCGTACGGGTGCGGAAAAGCGTGACCAGCGGCGAAATCGGTACACCTCACTTGATGCACATTATCAGCCGTGATCCGGGACCGCCGCCGATTTCCTACATCAAAGTGTCAGGCGGAATGTTTCTGGACATGTCTATACACGATTTTGACATGGCCCGTTTCTTGACTGGCGATGAAGTGGAGAGCGTTTATACGACGGCCACGGTTTGCGTGGATCCGGAAATCGGAAAAGCGGGAGACGTGGATACCGCGGTGACGGTGCTGAAATTCTTGGGTGGCGTGATTGCGACGATCGACAACAGCCGCAAAGCAGTATATGGCTATGACCAGCGCGTTGAAATTCTGGGCAGCGCCGGCGCCATCGCGACGGGAAATGTTTTTGCCAACCAAGCAATGGTCAGTACCGCGACGGAGATTCGCCGGGACTTGCCGCTGAATTTTTTTATGGAACGCTACACGGAAAGTTTCATCGACGAAATGCGGGCGTTTGTCGGCGCCGTGCTGCGCGACGAACCCACGGAAGTAAATGGCCAGGACGGGCGCATCGCGGTGCTGATTGCGCTGGCGGCACGCAAATCTCATTACGAAGCGCGGCCGGTTTCGCTGGCAGAGATGGCGAGGCCGCACCCCTCCACTGTTTTGGCTTGATGTAAACAGAACGAAATTATGAGAGGCGTCTGCGTTTCAGGCACACCGCCCGAAACTGCCAGCGGTGCCACCGTGGCGACACTCTAGATAATCATCCCCGGGGCCCGGATAATCACTTCACATTCGGATTTTTTGGAAGGCTAATCAAGTTTGCAAAAATTCGAAAGGCTCCCGGGACACCTTCCGGCAACTGCCGATAGAAGGCGTAGGCATTGTAAATGTAAACGCCTTTGCCGTACTTGGCGTAGAGCAAGCCGCCCTTTTGGGACTCCTGGCCCTCGTCCTGGGTGGAAAGCAGTGGTTCGTAGTGCGCATCCCAGGATTTCAGGAATTTTGAGCCGCGCTCTTCTACCCAGCCTTCGAAATCACGGGCAGTAATCTGGTTGGGCCACAGGAAGACGGGGTTCTTGGGATTAAGAATATCTATTTTTGAAGCTTCGTCAGTGACCTCCTCGGGATTCGAACCCATTTCATACGGATAGGGACCGAAGTTGTGATCGAATTCCGGCGTGTTGTATTGCACGATCATTACTCCGCCGTTTTTCACGTAGTTCAGAAGGCGGCTGTTGTAGGTTTTCAGTTCGTCGCGTGCCGCGTAAGCGCGGACGCCTAGAAGAATGGCGCTGTACCTTGAGAGATCCGCGGTAGCTACATCGGTGGGCGTCAGGAAGGTTACGTGCACACCGAGATTTTCGAGGGAAGCGGGAACATCGTCGCCGCTGCCGGTGATGTAGCCGACGGTCAAGCCCTCCGCCACCTTTACATCCACGCCGGAGACGCGCAGCACCGCGGGCCGATACAAATAATCCGGCCGCAGTCCGGGATAGCCGGTTACTTCATACCCTTGTTTGTACTGCTCGCCACCGTATTCTACGACCGCCGTCAGCTGATAGCTTCTTTCCGCAAGATTTGCGGGCGTCACCTGAAACGTGACGAACTGCTCGTCACCATCGCTCACAGATTTGAACTCGGCTGAAGCTGGTGAACTCTTCCAGCCGGCTGGCAGGTCAAGCTTGACGGTCCCCTTCGCCGGACCTTTCACGTTGCTGCGAATTGCGGTGGTGACTGAAAAGTCCTTGCCGCTCAGAGGCACAATAGCCGCTTTAGGGTTGATAGCGATAGCTACGGCCGGGCCGACGACCAGGGGCTCGGACACCACGCCAAAACCGTTCACGCGCTTGATGGATTGCACCACTTCGGCGACACGAATGGGGACACCTTCATAGCTGAATTGCGCCCAGGCTGCCAGGGGATAAGGCGAGAGCGGGTGGTTCAAATATTTTTCGTCGGAAATGTCGTAATAAGATTGCTCGATATTCGGGCGGCTGAAATAAGGTTGCGTGAAAGTGACATCCTTCGGAGCGGTCAAGTCGAAACGCGCATCTACAGGCTTGTCCCGCTGCAACGCTTGTTCGGCGGCGGAACCGCTGATGCTCCAGTTCTTGCCATCGGCGGCTTTTATCTCGATATGGCTTAACGTCACCGGCAATGCCGACTGGCTGACGACGTGAACTTTCACGCCAAATTTCTGGTCGGGGATGATAACGCGAGTGGTGTCGGGATCGCCGACGAACATGGCCCACAGAGGATTAGGTTCCGTGTCCGGCGCCATCACAACGGAAACGGAAAGGCCGAGCGCTTCCGAAAGTGCATTGTTGAATTGGGCTTTCTTGGTCTCCAGTTCGAAGGTGACGTTATATTTTTCGTCGGCCGAAAGATTGCTGCCTTTCACCTGTTCAATCAGTTTTTCGGTTTCCTTGTAGCCCAGCGCCAGTTGAGCAGCAATTTTTTCTGGATGGTCGGCCGAAAAATTTGTCATCGCAGTTTCGACCAGATCGTTGATTTGCCGCAGGCCGGAAACCAGAAAATCCTGATTGCTGCTTTTTGCCAGGGTTGCTATGCCAACGAGTGAGACATCAATACCGTCGAAAAACGATTTCTCTTTTTCCTCGGCAGCCGATACCGAGCCGAAGCGGTGATACGGCGTGCTGACCGCGCCGGCTTTCGGAATCATGCCGCCGCCAGTCTGGCTTTTCTGATAACCGAGACCTTCTCTGGCGATTTGCACGTAAGACATCCCAAGGACCGGGTCATAGGTGCCTTCGGGAATTTCCACGTTGGTAGAAAGTTTTCCGTCGTCGTTACCGAACCAGGGTGTTCGGGCGTAGTCCTTTAGCGGCGTCCACGGGCGCAGGCCCGCGGCGATCTGGTCGGGAAACGCATTAGGATCACCCGCAGCCTTGAAAACTTCCTGCGCCATGGCGCCGGCGGTCTGGTGATTGCCGTGGCCATCCGTCGGGCCGCCCACAAAAACGGAAGTGATCACCAAAGGACGAGTCATACGTACTACACGCACCACGTCGGCGAGCACGCGATCGTGAGTCCACTTGGAAATGGATTCGGCTTTCGTTTTGGAAAATCCATAGTCAATCACACGCGTCCAGTACTGGTCCACGCCGTAATAGCGATCGGCGGCGAGCAACTCCTCGGTCCTGACCAGGCCCAACCCATCAAAATAATTGGACGACATGACGTTGGCTCCGCCCTCGCCACGGTTCAGCGTCAGCAGCGTTACTCTCGTGCCCTGACCGCGCGATTCGTAGGTCAACATCCCGCCGTCTTCGTCGTCGGGGTGAGCAGTGACCATGATCAGGCTGGCGCGGGTGTGCAGTTTTTTAAGGCTCTGCCACAACGCCGTGGAGCCGCGATTGATCGGTATCTCCACTGGAACGACCGCCGGTTTGATCGTGGAGTTGTAGGGAGCCTGGGCGTACAGAGAAGAAACCAAAAGCAGGCAAAGCGATGCCAGCGCCGAAATTTTCACGGGTGTCCTCAGGTGAAGAAAAACTTTGGAGTTCTGGGGCATGCGAATTTGACGAAGACGACTCTATAAAGAATGATCGCTGCCGCGAAATCCGTCAGCAGGATTCCACGGCAGCGTATTGCCTCGGACATAGTCTAGAAATAGAGCTTCAGCGCGAATTGAAACTCGCGTGGATCGCCTATGGTGCTGCTGATGTAACCAAATCCTCCGGGTCCAGTTGTGAACGAGGCAAAGAAAGAATTCGGATTGGAGAAGTTGGCATGATTAAAGGCATTGAACGCCTCGGCTCGAAATTCGAGGCGCAGCGCTTCCCTGATCGGGAACGTTTTGAAGAGACTGAGATCCACATTGGTTAAGCCCGGTCCATGGTATCGGCCAACTCCGCAATTGCCGAAGGTTCCGTTGGCGGTTTCCGCGAAAGCAGCGGGATTCAGCCAGGCACCATTTCGCGGGTCGTTGGACGCGCCGGAGCGGGCATTGCCAATACAATCCGGACGCGCGAGGAATGCTCCGGTGCCGGAGTGATCCACGGCATTAATTTGAATGGTGGTGCCGGTCTGCGCGGTCACAATGGAATTTACCTGCCATCCACCAATGAGGTAATTTATGGCGCCTTCACGATCCAACATCCTCTTGCCGTGTCCGAAAGGCAACTCATACGTTAGATAACCAACCAGGCGTTGTCGAACGTCGAACATGGAATCGCCACGTTCCGCAGCGTAGTTGTAGGAGTTCTGGGGAAACGCGCCGCCGGTCAAGTTGTCCACGTAGTCGGCGATGTTGTGGCTCCACGTGTAGCTCAGACCGTAGGAAAATCCTCCGGTGTACCGGTGCCGCAAGGACACCAGCAACGCGTTGTAGTCGGAGTTTCCGTCGTTGGTGGCCAGTTCCAGAAAAGCGTGATTGCCGGCCGCCGCATCGTTGAGATTGGCAAAAGGAAAGTCCACGATGGGGTTGCCGCTGCCGTCTGTGCCGGTGATGAAACCCTGATTGGCATTACGCAGCCGATTCATTTTTCTGGCCAGGTTGCCCACCAAGCTGACGTCCAGAGAGGTATTTTTCATCAGCTGAATTTCTGGCCCGAAGCTGAATTGTTGAACATACCCAGAGCGCCCATTGGGGTCTTGGGCACGGGTTTGAATTTGCGACAGATTGACGTCGGTTGACGTGAATCTGTCTATCGGGAAGCCATCCTTCAATTGAAATTCAGGCGTGTTGCTGCCCAGAATCTGAGACAGACCGTAGGAAATGACCGCCGGAGGATTCAACGCCAGGATGCTTTCTGAGCCAATGCGCACGGTGTGTTGGTAGAAAATGCCGTAGCCGCCGCGCACGACGATGCGTTCCATAGGGTGATAACTGAAGCCCAAGCGCGGAGCAAAGTCATTCTTATCCGGATTCACTAAGCCTCGGTCGGCCCAACTGGAGGCGTTGAGCTTGGCAACGATCAGCTCACCGCCGTTGGCGGGGCTGAAATTGCTGAGTTGATTCTGGCGGTTCAGCAACGGAGAAAAAAGTTCGTAGCGCAAGCCGTAGGTGACAGTCAGGTTGGGCCGTACGCGCCATGTATCCTGGGCATACAAACTGTTTCCGGTGACGTAATTGTGAACCACTGTAGGCGTGGTAAACAGCACGCTGTCCACGTCGCCCAAAAGAAAATCAGGCACCCCGAAACTACCGCCAGCGGTGAAAATACCGTTAACCCCTATGACTCCCTGAGGAGCGCGGATATCCAGGAAATTAACTCCGGTGCGGCGGTATTCGTAGCCAAAT
>JBBRPU010000065.1:0-13214 GCA_038227545.1 Candidatus Acidiferrales bacterium | reverse complement strand
TGGATGATGCGCTGGCGGTGGTGCAGGATTTCGACCCCATCGGCGTGGGCGCGCGTGATTTGCGCGAGTGTTTGCTGTTGCAAATCAAGGCATTCGATCCGCAAAACACGCTGGCGCAACAAATTGTCGCGGACCATTTGAAGCAGGTGCAGGGCAATCAGTTGAAAGAAGTAGCGCGCGCTTTGAATCGTCCGCTGGAAGTGGTGAAGCGCTCGCTGGAAGTGATCAAGAAACTCGATCCGCGCCCGGGTTTGCGCTACAACAAAACCGAGCCGCGGCTGGTGGAGCCGGATGTTTACTTTCGCAAAGTGGACGGCCAGTGGGTGGCGTTTCTCAACGAAGACGATATGCCGCAGTTGCGGTTGAGCCCCACGTACCGGCGGTTATTGGTGAAAGACGCTTCCGATCGCGATGTGCGCAATTATGTGAAGGAACGGTTCACCGCCGCGATTCAATTGATGAAAAATATCGAGCAGCGCAAGCACACGATTCTGCGAGTGTGCCAGTCCATCATCGCGCGCCAGGGCGAATTTCTGGATCACGGGCAAGACGCGCTGAAGCCTATGATGATTAAAGAAGTGGCTGAAGAAGTTGGCGTACATCCTTCGACGGTGAGCCGCGCGGTGGCCAGCAAATACGCGCACACGTCGCAAGGCGTGCTGGAGCTGCGATCTTTCTTCAGCGAATCGGTGAACGGCCCGGAGGGCGGCGCGATGTCGCTGCTCACGCTGAAGCGGGTGGTCAAAAAAATGATCGAAGAGGAAGACGGCACCAAGCCGCTGACCGACGAACAAATCGCCAAGAAGCTTGATGATGCGGGAATCCACGTGACGCGGCGCACGGTGGCGAAATACCGCGAAGATATGCGCATCCCCAGCACACATCAGCGCCGCGTGAAGAGTTAGGCCGCGCCGCCTGTGAAACGACCGCCGGCCAGACATGATGCGCGCCACCTGGTCGTCCTTACCGGGCTCTCCGGCTCCGGAAAAAGCACCGTACTGAAAGCCTTTGAAGATATGGGTTTTTATTGCGTAGACAATCTTCCTGTCGAACTGATGCCCATTTTTGCGGAGCTGCATGCCGCCGGCGACGGCGATTTTGCGCGCGCGGCGTTGATGATTGATGCGCGCGAGGGGCGGCAGTTGCAGAAATTGCCGCCCCTGCTGAAACATTTGCGCAAAGATCATCCCATCACGCTGGTGTTTATCGAGGCGAACGATGATGCGCTGCTACGACGGTATAGCGAGACGCGGCGGCCGCACCCAATGGGCAAGGATTTTTCCGTACGCGAAAGCCTGGAGCATGAGCGCGCGCTGATGGGGCCGATTCGCAAATTGGCCGACGTGGTTATAGACAGCACGCAGTTCAATGTTCACGAGCTGCGGCATTTTGTGACGCAGCGTTTTAAGAATCCCGACAAACATCCGTTGATGGTTTCGGTGGTGAGCTTTGGTTTTCGCTACGGAGTGCCCACGGACGCCGACCTGGTTTTTGATGTGCGCTTCCTGCCGAATCCGCATTTCGTGCCGCGGCTTCGCGAATTCACGGGGAAAGATCCGAAGGTTCGCCGGTATATTCGCTCCTTTCCGCAAACGGGAGAATTTTTGCGGCGCATCGAGGGGCTGCTGACGTATTTGATCCCGCACTACATACGCGAAGGAAAAAGTTATCTGACGATCGCGTTTGGATGTACGGGCGGGAAGCATCGCTCGGTGATGATGTCGGAATCCATCAAAAAGTCGTTGGGCAAGCATGGCGTGGTGACTGCGAAGGTCGTGCATCGCGACATCGAGAAGTAGATGGGGCGGGCAGGTCGGGCGTCGCGCTGCGGTTTTCGTGCTGAGGTCGTGCCGTAACTTGACACACCATTGGGTGGCGAATAGCGTACCAAGAGATTTGTTCGGGGAGTCAGCAGCGTGGCATCGTTGTTTTCACCACAATTGAAACGTCTGTTGGACTACGTGCGGCCCTATTCGTTGCGGCTGGGCGTGGGCATTTCGCTATTGGCTTTTGTGGCGCTGGCTGAGGGTGGCGTGGCGTTGATGGTGGCCCCCGCTGTGGACCGGGTTTTGAATCCCACCGCCGTTGGCTCCATGTTAGCACTCGTGAAACTGCCGTGGTCCGGGCGGACGATTTACCTTAATAATTTTTTTCCGCCGAGAATTCACAACGTGTGGACGGTTTTTACTTTCACCCTGCTGATTCTGTACGTCTCGAAAGCCATCGCCGAATACCTGGGCACTACGCAGATTCAGTATGTCGGTCAGGCGGCGGTCACGGATTTGCGCAACCAGGTGTACGCGCGCTTGATACGCCAGCCCATGGGATTTTTTCAGAATAACCCCACTGGGCGTTTGAACTCGACGGTGATCAACGATGTGGAGCGCACGCGCATTGCGCTGAGCGAATATCTTGCCGACTTATTTCAAAAAGGATTTACCTTTTTAGTTTTTGTCGCGGTGTTGTTGATGGTGAACTGGAAGATGGCTTTAGGAGCGGCGTTTCTGCTGCCGTTGGTCATTCTTCCAGTAAGCAAGTTTGGCCGCAAGATTCGGCGCTCGGCGGAGAACAGCCAGAATCGGCTGGGGGACTTGAGTCAGATTTTGCAGGAAACGGTAAGCGGGAACCGGGTGGTAAAAGCTTTTGGCATGGAGCAGTTTGAGATTGGAAAGTTTCGCGCCGCCTCGCGGCGGTTGCTGCGCGAAAACATGCGCTGGGTGCGCGCGGCGGTGATTACTTCGCCGCTGATGGATCTGCTGGGCGCCATCGTTATTCCTCTATTGTTGTTGTATGCCCGCGGGCAAATTCAACACGGCATCATGACCACGGGGCAGTTTTTCACTTTTATTTACGCCATGTTCAACGCGTACATGCCGCTGAAGCGCATGGGCAATGTCTACCAGCAATTCCAGGCGGCGCAGGGGGCGAGCACGCAGGTTTTTGCTTACCTGGACCTCGAGCAGGAAAATATCGAGCAGGCGGGGGCGAAGATCCTTCCGCCATTTTCACACGAGATTGAATTTGACGGCGTGAGTTTCAGTTACACGCCGGGGTCCGCCATGGTTTTGCAAAACGTGACCATGAAGGCTCGTAAAGGAGAAGTGATCGCGTTTGTGGGGTCCAGCGGTGCGGGCAAAACCACGCTGGTAAATCTCTTGCCGCGGTTTCACGAAGTCACTTCAGGCGCGATTCTCCTGGACGGCGCGGACATTCGCGAGGTCACCATCCGCTCGTTGCGCGATCAAATTGCCATGGTCGCGCAGGAAAATATTTTGTTTTACGATACGGTGTGGAACAACATTTGTTATGGCCTGACCGGAGTTGCGAAGGAACGGGTGGAGGCTGCCGCGCAAGCCGCGCTGGCGCATGATTTCATCAATGAACTTCCGCAAGGTTACGACACGCTGGTGGGCGAGCGTGGCACGAGGCTGAGCGGCGGCCAGCGCCAGCGCATCGCCATCGCGCGCGCGATTCTGAAGGATTCGCCCATACTTATTCTGGATGAAGCGACTTCCGAGCTCGACGCGGAATCCGAAATGTTTGTGCAGAAAGCGCTCGCCAATTTGATGATTGGCCGCACTACGCTGGTGATCGCGCACCGCCTGGCGACTATCCGGCGCGCCGACCGCATCATGGTGCTGGAAGATGGACAGATTCTGGAGAGCGGCACGCACGCAGAGCTGCTTGCGCGCGGCGGAACGTACGCGCGGCTCCACGATATTCAATTCGCTGACGATGACATGCTCGCACCGGCACGATCGTCGTCCGAAAATGGAAGCAGCAAATCAAAAATGCTATGAGCCAAACTCCAGCGGCGATCAGAAAACCAGAATGTCTTTCGATGACCGGGTATGCGCAGGCGCGCGCGGAAACACCGGACCTGGCGTTGCGCGTCAGCGTAAAAAGCGTGAATCATCGCTTCCTTGATTTGAAAATAAGAATGGCAGAAGGGCTGGAGATGTACGAGCCGCGGCTTCGTCAGGCGGTTCGTGAGCGTATCCATCGCGGGCATGTGGAAATCCAGGTGGCGGCCGAGCCGCGCAGCGCCGCTACGATTCAGGTGAACCAGGAATTAGTGAAGGCCTATTTGCGCGCCGCGGAAACCTTGCGCCAGGAAACGCGAGCGGCCGCCGACGTGGATGTTGTCGCGCTGCTTCGTTTGCCCGGCGCGATCTCTGGTCTGGGCATTGCGGCGCCGCAAAACGAAGAAAGCGTGGAGCAACTGGGGCGCGCGCTGGAAGATTGCCTGCGGCAGGCACTGGGAAAGCTGGACGACATGCGCCGCGCGGAAGGCGCGCACCTGGTTGACGAGCTGCAAAAACGCCTGACAAAAATCGAAGGCGAAGCTGAGCAGGTGCGCACGCTTGCGGAAACTTTGCGTCCTGCATTTGCGCGACGGCTGGAAGCCCGGCTGAAAGAATTGTTGGGCGGCGTCTCGCTGGAGCCGGCGCGCCTGGCGCAGGAAGCCGCTTTGCTGGCCGAACGCAGCGACATCAGCGAAGAACTGGAGCGGCTACGCAGCCACGTTTCGCAATTCTCGAACTTGCTGCGTGGCGCGGGAGAAATGGGCAAGAAACTGGATTTTCTTTTGCAGGAGATGCATCGCGAAGCCAACACTTTGCTTTCCAAAACGCCGGGAGTGGACAGCGAAGCGCTGGCTATCACCGGACTGGCTCTGGAAATTAAATCGGACATCGAAAAATTGCGCGAGCAGGTGCAGAACATCGAATGAGCGCTGCGGGAAAAATTGAGCCGCTGGTGATCATCATCTCCGGTCCTTCGGGCTCAGGAAAATCCACGCTGGTGCAAAAAGTTTTGGAGATGCCGAACACGATGCCCTCGATCTCGTGTACTACCAGGGGGCGTCGCGCGACCGAGGCGAGTGGGAAGTGCTATGATTTTGTCACGGAGTCGGAATTCGGGGAGATGGTGGCGCGCGGCGAGTTTCTGGAGTACGCGCGAGTTTTTGGCCGACACTCCTACGGCACGCCGAAGAAGTGGCTCACGGAATCGCGCAAGACGGGACGCGACCTGGTGCTCGAAATAGATGTGCAGGGCGCTTCGCAAGTGAAGCAGCAGTTGCCGGAATCGGTGGCGATTTTTATTCTGCCGCCGTCGCGCGAGGAATTGGAACGGCGCTTGCGCTCGCGGGGCCAGAATTCGGATGATGATATTGCGCGGCGGCTGGCCAAGGCGCGCGATGAGATTGCGGAGTTTGGAAAATACTACGATTTTTGCGTCGTAAACGAGGATGTGGAGCAAGCAGGACGCGAAGTACAGGCAATTGTAACGGCGCTGCGCTGTAAAAAGGCGCGGCGGCAGGACCGAGTGGAACAACTTCTGGCATCGTTTGGGGGAGACTAAAGATGAATGTGCTGACAAAAGCTCCGGGTAGCCAGTTTGCATACGTGGTGCTGGCGGCAAGACGCGCCAGGCAGATCATGGCGGGGGCGCCACCGCTGGTGGAAAATCCGCGGACGCTGAAAGCTACGCGTATTGCCGTGGAAGAGCTGGATCATAGTTTGCTCGAATACGATTTCGTCGAGCCCGATTCCATAGACACCGACAAGGACGGCAACAAGCGCCGGAAGTAGCCGCGCTGCCAGCTCCATGCGAATCACGATGGGTGTGACCGGGGGAGTCGCGGCCTACAAGGCTGCGGAACTGGTGCGCCTGTTGCAGCAGGAGGGCTTCGCCGTGGAAGTGGTGATGACGAGCGGCGCGCGCGAATTTATTACGCCGCTTACTTTCGCCGCGCTGACGGGGCAGAAAGTTATCACTGATCTTTTCGCCAATTCCGCGGATGAAGCAAACCTCGATAGCGCCATCGAACATATCGCAGTGGCGCAGCGCACCGATTTGCTGCTGGTGGTTCCGGCTACTGCCGATATCCTGGCGAAATTCGCGCGGGGCATTGCGGACGATTTTCTGAGTACCTTGTATCTGGCCACTACCGCGCCGGTGATCGTAGCTCCGGCGATGAACGTGAACATGTGGAATCATCCGGCCACGCACGCGAATATTACGACGCTGCGTGAACGTGGCGTGCATGTCGTGGAACCTGACGAAGGTTATCTGGCGTGCGGTATGGTGGGCGCCGGACGTCTGGCTGGTCACGAAGACATTCTTGCCGCTGTGAAATCCGTGCTGCATACGCAACAGGATCTGGCAGGTGAGACCATTCTTGTTACCGCGGGGCCAACTTGCGAAGACCTCGACCCGGTACGCTATTTGACCAATCGCTCTTCCGGCAAAATGGGTTACGCCATCGCGCAAGCTGCGGCACGTCGCGGCGCCAAAGTTGTGCTGGTGAGCGGACCGACCTCGCTCGCCGCTCCGGATGGTGTGCGCCGCGTGGATGTGCGCACTTCGGAGCAGATGCATCAGGCGGTCACGAAAGAGTTTGACCCGTGCAGCATGGGAATTTTTGCCGCCGCGGTTGCAGATTACCGCCCGGCAGAAAAACAAACTGAGAAAATGAAGAAATCTCGGGATTCGCTGGCGCTTCACCTGGTGCCGACGGCGGACATTTTGCGGGACGTGGCGCGGAATAAGGGTGACAAGTTTGTCGTCGGCTTCGCCGCGGAGACCGGTGACGTGGCGGTGAACGCGCGCAAGAAACTTTCTGCGAAAAATCTGGATTTAATCGTGGCTAACGATGTGGGTGCGGAAGGCGCCGGTTTTGATCACGACACCAATGTCGTGTCGCTTTATTCGCGCGATGGCCGCGATGTCTCCCTGCCCAAATTGAGCAAAGCGGATGTGGCGCAGCGCATTCTGGACGAGGTGGTTCGCCTGCGCAGCGCGCAGCGAACCAGGCAGGCTACGCGCCTTTCGGCTGTTTGATTCGGTCATGGCCGGCCGTCTCCCCGAACACCTGCAACAAAAGCTTTCTTCCCGCCTGCGTTTTTACCAGGATATTGGCATCAGCGAATTTTACCGCGACCGCGTGATTGCGTCGTCCATGCACGCGGAGCACATTGCGCAGCTCGACGCGGTTGATAATCCCGGCAACAAGGCGTTTTTCCACGAGGCCTCCGACACGATGATGGATTCGCGCGCACCGGCGCTACCCGTAACCGCGGTACCCAAGCTGATGGAAGGAACGCTGCAGACCATTCGCGAAGATATCGGCGACTGCATCCGCTGCAAGCTGCACAAGGGGCGCAATAAAATTGTTTTCGGCGATGGCAGTTCGAAAGCGAGACTGCTTTTTATTGGTGAGGGCCCGGGGCGTGACGAAGACTTGCAGGGGCTGCCGTTTGTGGGCCGCGCCGGCAAACTGCTGACGCAAATGATCGAGGCTATGGGGCTGCTGCGCAGTGATGTGTATATCTGCAATGTGGTGAAGTGCCGTCCACCGGAGAATCGGGCTCCGGAAAAAGATGAAGTGGCGGCTTGCTCGCCATTTTTATTCCGGCAGATTGACTTAGTGGCGCCGCAGGTGATCGTGTGTCTCGGGAGTATCGCCGCGCAAACGATTCTGGAAACCACGCGCGGCATTTCGCAGTTTCGAGGGCAGTGGCTGGAATTTCGCGGGCGAAAACTTATGGCGACTTACCATCCCGCGTATTTGTTGCGCAATCCCGCGGCGAAAAGCGAAGTTTGGAAGGATTTGCAAAAAGTAATGATCGAGCTCGGTTTGGAAGTAAAAAAGAGCAAGCCTGCGCAGGCTTGAAGTTATCCGCAATAAATCGTCACGCCAAAATAATTCTCAGCCACGCGTACAATCCGCGTGTGGAATGAGAAACTAACTTCATGGGAATTCTGCTGGGCCTGCTTACGGCCCTCACGTGGGGCGGCTCGGATTTTCTGGCGCGCTTCGCCACGCATCGCATCGGCACACTGCGCACGATGTTTTACATGCAGGCCACGGGCCTGGTGCTGCTGAGTATTTGTCTGCCGTGGCTGGGCGGCTGGGGACATTTGCATGACGGCTCCGGCTGGCAGCCGTGGGCGTGGGGACTGCTGGCTGGGTGCATCAACGCGTGCTCGACGCTGACGCTGTATCGCTCTTTCGAGATTGGAAAAATGGCGGTGGTTGCGCCGCTCTCCGCCAGCTATCCGGCGCTGACGGTAATTTTGTCGCTGCTTTCCGGCGAACGGCTCACCACCGCGCGCGCCGTAGGAATCATCTGTACGATGCTCGGTATCGTGATGGTCGCGCGCGGTGAAAAAGCGCCGCACGAAGACGATGTGGAAGCGCGAGCCCGCAGCGGAAAAGGGATCGGCTGGGCGCTGTGCTCGGCTTTGGGATTCGGGGTGCTTTTCTGGCTGCTGGGAAATCGCATCGTGCCGCGCGTCGGGGCTCCGCAGACGGTGTGGATGATTCGGCTGACGTGCGTGTTCATCACGGGAATAATTCTGCTGGTGGCGAAGCAGTCCTTCGGAGTGCCGCGTGGGCCGGTGCGTTGGGGGGTGTGGGGGATGGGTCTGCTGGATACCAGCGCGTTTGTGGTCAGCAATCGCGGGATGCAGCTTGAGCAGGTGGCCATCGTGAGCGTGCTCGGATCGCTATATGGCGCGGTTACTGTTGGGCTGGCGGCAGTTTTCTTGAGAGAGCATGTTGCCAAGTGGCAGTGGGCTGGGATCGCTACGATTTTCGCGGGTATCTTGTTTATCAGTTTGTAGCCTGCTGACACTTCTACGTGGAACCGATTTGAATTCATACCGCCTGCTAAACTAAGCGCCGCTATGAACGAAGTGTTCTGCAACGTCGCTCTGCCCGTTCCGCTTCGGACTACGTTTACGTACGCGGTGCCCGAAGCGCTGCGCGCATCGGTGAAAGCTGGCACGCGGGTGCTGGTGCCCTTTCGTAACAAAACCATGGTTGGCGTGGTTGTAGAGCTTCCGGAGCGTGCGCCGGACAAAACAAAAATCCGCGACGTTAGCAGAGTGCTCGACGTTGTTCCTGCACTGACACCCTCTCTGCTGGAGCTTGGACACTGGATAGCGGGGTATTATCTCGCGCCCATCGGTGAGGTTTTTCGCGCGATGCTGCCGCCCATTACGGAACTGCGCGCGCAACAACAGATCGTGCTGACTGACGCGGGGAATCGCCTGGTCAAGGAAAGCGCTGCGACGCTTGGCCGTGATTTCGATGCGCAGGAAATGTCTCTGCTGACAAATTTGCTGGCTAAGGGAGGCACGTTTCCCGCGAGCGCGCTCGGAAAAGTTGGCGCTAGCGCGTCTCTTCTGCAGCGGCTCAGCCGACGCGGCCTCATCGAAATTCGCCAGAGCCTGCTGGCACGCAAGCAGAGAACGCAAACAATTCTCGCGTGGAGAATTGTAGTGCCGATGCAGGCTGAGAATTTGCCTGCGCTGGCAATCGCGAAATCAGGCTCACGTCCACTGCAAGGAAAGGCACTGGAGAGATTCCAGGAACAATGCGGACGAGTGCGGGAATTGTTGCAAGCGGAGCGCGGGCCGCTTCCACTGCCGCTGTTGCTGAAGTTGGCGGAGGTGCCGCGCAGCGCCGTGGATCGCATGCTGGCAGCCGGGTTACTCGACACGTGGGAAGAACCGATCGATCCCGCCGAAGATCCGTTCGATATCGGGTATGCGCCGCCCGCGCATGAACTGAATGCCGAGCAGGAGTCGGCGTTTAATCGTATCCGCGCGCGATTCGAGCTTGGCGAGTTCGGCGTGCAGTTGCTCCACGGCGTGACTGGCAGCGGCAAAACGGAAGTGTACCTGCGGGCCATTCAAGATACCCTGGCGCGGCAAAAAACGGCGCTGGTACTCGTACCGGAAATCGCGTTGACGCTGTGGATTGGTAGGCAGTGTCGCGCATGGTTTGGCGCGCGCTTTGAAGGCGTGGCGGTGTTGCACTCGGCGCTGACGGATGTGGAGCGCGCCCGGGAGTGGTGGCGGGTGCGCAATGGCGACGCGCGCGTGGTGGTGGGCACGCGTTCTGCGGTATTCGCGCCGCTGGAAGATCTCGGCCTCATCATCGTGGATGAAGAGCAGGAAAACAGCTACAAGCAGGAGGAAACGCCGCGCTATCACGGACGGGACGTGGCCATTGTGCGCGCCAAAATGGAGAATGCGCTGGCGCTGCTCGGCTCGGCCACACCTTCGCTCGAAACCTATCACAACGCGTCGAATGGCAAATACGAATTGCTTACGCTGGCCTCGCGGGTCGAGAATCGCGAGCTTGCCAAAGTGGAAGTTGTGGATTTGCGGCAGGAATTTCAGCAGACACATCAAGCCGGCTCGATTTCCTCTGTGCTGCACGCGGGAATTCAGGAGTGCCTCAGCGGCGGGACGCAAGCTCTGGTGCTCATCAATCGCCGCGGCTATTCCTGGTCGGTGTTGTGCCGCAGCTGCGGCGCTTCCGTACAGTGCGCCAATTGCAGCATTTCACTGACGTATCACAAGAACAGGAATCGGCTGGAGTGCCATTATTGCGGTTACGTTGCTTCGGTACCGAAAACGTGTCCTAAGTGCGATTCGAAATATGTGTATTTTTTTGGCGAAGGCTCCGAGCATCTGGAAGAACGCCTGCGGAAGGAATTTCCTGCCGCGCGCATTGCGCGACTCGACCGCGACACCACGCGCACCAAGCGGCAATACCAGCAAACGCTGGGCGCGTTTGCCGCCGGAGCGTTGGATATCCTGGTCGGTACACAAATGCTTGCGAAGGGGCATGATTTTCAGCGTGTGACACTTGTGGGAGTGATTTCCGCGGACGGGTTGCTGAGCATGCCGGATTTTCGCGCCGCGGAACGCACTTTTCAGCTGCTCACGCAGGTTGCGGGGCGCGCCGGCCGCGGCGAGCTTCACGGAAGGGTGTTGATCCAGACCTTTTATCCCGAGCACTACGCGATTCAGGACGCGGTGCACCAGGATTACCTGGCGTTTTTTGAACGGGAAATGAATTTTCGGCGCACGATGGGGTATCCGCCGTTCACCTCGCTGGCGAATGTGATCGTGCGCGACAGCAATCTGGAAAAGGCCATTTGCTGGTCGCGCCAACTTTCGGAATATTTCTCGCCGCACAACGGGAAAGGGGCTCGGATTCTGGGGCCCGCGAGCGCACCGTTGGCACGATTGAAAAAGGAGTATCGATTCCAATTTTTGTTGAAATCGCCGAAGCGATCGGTGCTGACCAAGTTGCTTACCGGGGCGATGGACTATTGCGAGGCGCACGAAATACCGGATACGGCGGTGCTGGTGGACATGGATCCGCTGAGCCTGATGTAGCTAAGGACGAGCTTGTTTTCGTTGCCAAAAATAATAGGCGGGAAGGCCGAGCAGGAAAATTACAATGGCGACAGCGAGATAAACGAATTGTTTCGGATCGCTTAACGCCAGGAACACGGCGTTACCAACGATGGCCGCGGCGACCAGCACAAAAATCAGGGGCGTCCACGGATATCCGGGGACACGATAGGGAATTGGCAAGCCTTTCGATGCGCGCCGGATGGGGAAAATTGCCGCCGCACCCAAGCCGTAGAAAATCCATCCGATAAAAATCGCGCCGGAAGCCAATTCCGCAAATTTGCTGGCGCAGGCGAGCACCGCGGACCACGCGCCGAGCGCGACGATCGCGTAGGCCGGGGTTTGAAAACGCGGATGGACTTCGGCGAGTTTTTTGAAAAACAAATTGTCGTTGGCCATAGCGTAAAAAACGCGCGGGGCGGTGAGCACCACACTGTTGGTGGCGCTAAACGTGGAGATCAAGATCGCGATGGCGACAATCATTCCCGCCCAAGGACCTAGCACCATGCGCACGGAATCCGCGGCAATCGCGTCGCTCGCGGTAGCGGCGGCCGGACCGAGAGCCACGAGATAGGCGAGGACGGCGACGAGATACAAAATCATCAGAAAAAGGGAGCCCATCAGAAACGCTTTGGGAAATGTTTTCTGCGGCTTCACCACTTCTCCGGCGCTGTAGGTGCCGAACTGCCATCCTTCGTAGGCCCAAAGCACGGCGATCATGGCCAGGCCGAAATTCGAAAGCAGGCCCGGTCGGTGTTGTTGCGGCACGCCCATCACGGGGGTCAAATCCGCGGCATGGTGCCCAAGCGAGAGCAGCACGGCGCTGAGAATGGCGACCATCGCGACTTTCGTCAGCGTCGTCCAGTTTTGCAGGTTGGAACTTTTTCGCGTGCCCCACACGTTCACTGCAGTCACCACACCGATCATGGCCACGCCGACGGCATTCGACGTGATTGGCGACATGGGAATTATTTCCGCCAGGTAGCGGGTGAAGGCATGGGCCAGCGCGGCGATGGTGCCGCTAGCAATGATCAGGAAGAGGCTCCAACCGTAAAGGAATGCGGAAGCCCGCCCGAATCCGTCGCGGATGTAGCAGTAGAGGCCGCCGGCTTCAGGATTGGAGGCGGCTAGTTCCGCGTAGGTAAGCGCGCCGAGCAGAGACAGAATCCCGCCGAAAAGCCACACTAAAAGGGAGAGGCCGACGGAGCCGTCCACGCGGCGCAAAATCAGGCCTGGGGTGAGAAAAATTCCCGAGCCAATGACGGAGCCGATGAACAGGAACAATAAATCTTTGAGGCTCAGGGTTCGGAGAAGCGGCGGCATAGAGGAGAAAGTTGTGCGCTACAAATGTTTCATAAACTCAGGGAGCATGATAACCGCAGTTATGGCGCGGTCAACGATAACTTGAAGGAGAGAGGCGATTTCGCTAGCCGGAGATGGGCGCGGGCATAAAACACAGTAAAAATATCAGCAGCGCGAGAGCGGCCGCAAATCGCCGGTCGGGATCGAGCGGGGTGTCATCATACACGGGCGCAGTGCGGAGAAACCGCAACCCGAATAACAGCGCTGCCCAGATGTACCAGCCGGACCAATGGCGGAAAAATCCGAGAAGAAGCAGCAAGGCCGGAAGCATGGTGGATACCAGGCGGTGCGTTCGAACGCTCAACGAGCGCAGAATGTGGCCACCGTCCAACTGGCCGGCGGGCAGGAGGTTTAGCGAGGTGGCGAATAACCCGACCCACGCCGCGCGTCCGACCGGATGCAGAAGCACGGTGTGGACCGCCACGCCGGGGTGAAAAACTTTCGAGAGAATGTGAAGAATGAGGGGGACGCCGAAAATCACGTCTGAGTTGGCGGGGTCGGCAAGGCCGTGAACAATTTTTGCGCTCATCACTCCGTAAATGAGCGCGGGGATGGCGAACACGAAGCCCACGAAGGGCCCCGACGCGCCCACGTCAAACAGCGCGCGGGTATTGCGAATCGGCGAGCGC
>JBBRPU010000064.1:0-13468 GCA_038227545.1 Candidatus Acidiferrales bacterium | reverse complement strand
CTGCACCGCTTGCGCCACGCGCACTACCGAGTTGTGCCAGCGATTCCAGGAGCCGATTTTTTCTTCCAGGATGGTTTTGCCGCGGCCCGGCGATTTCAGGCCCTGCGCCTCGATATCGGCATCCACCATGATGGCCACCAGGTCGTGAAACATGATGCGCGCTCCCCAGCCGAGCTTGGAGCGCGTCTTCGCGGTGTCGGCGATCAACGTGTCCACTTCCAAAGGGCGGAAATAGCGGTCCGAAATCTTTACATACTCCTGCCAGTCCAGCCCCGCGTAGGTGAAAGCTTCCTGCACGAATTCTTTCACCGAATGCGCTTCGCCCGTGCCGATAACGAAGTCGTCGGCGGTATCCTGCTGCACCACCTGGTAAATGGCTTCCACGTATTCCGGCGCGTAACCCCAATCACGCCGCGAATCCAGATTGCCCAGGTACAGGGCCTTTTCCTTACCGGCGAGAATATTCGCAACGCCCCGGGTAATCTTGCGCGTCACGAAAGTTTCACCGCGCCGGGGGCTCTCGTGATTGAAAAGGATGCCGTTCGAGGCATGTATCCCATAGCCTTCGCGATAAATCTTGGTCATCCAGTAACCGTAAATCTTGGCGACGGCGTAAGGGCTGCGCGGCTGAAACTGCGTTTCTTCATTTTGCGGAGCCGGCGCGGCCCCGAACATTTCCGAGCTGGACGCCTGGTAAAAGCGCGTCTTGCAACCGCTGCGGCGAACGGCTTCCAGCAGTCTGGTGGTGCCCATTCCGGTGATGTCGCCGGTGTATTCCGGTACGTCGAAGCTGACGCGCACGTGGCTCTGGGCCGCCAGATGATACAGCTCGTCCGGAGCCAGACTATAGATCAGGCTAAGCATCCATTCCGTGCTCGACAAATCTCCGTGGTGCAAAAACAAACGCGCGTTCGGATCGTTGGGGTCCTGATAAATGTGGTCAATGCGCTGGGTATTAAAAGTGCTGGAGCGCCGGATGATGCCGTGGACTTCGTACCCCTTGGAAAGCAGCAGTTCCGCAAGATACGAACCGTCCTGCCCGGTGATGCCGGTAATTAGCGCGCGCTTCATGTAGAATTCTCCTCAGAGTAAAATAAGGGCGTGTTAACTTCCTGTGAATGGGCTTCTCAATTGTAGCCTGCACAACGCAGATTGTCGTCCGCTGTTGCCACAAATTGTCGGCAGGAAGGAACTTCTCTGCACCGGATCGGCGACGCGCAGCCCGAGGGCTAAACCGGCCGGCGAATATTCAACTTGCGCATGCGCGCCTGCAGGGTAGTGCGCTTCATGTCAAGCAGCGCGGCCGCGCCTTTCGGTCCGCCGATACGCCATTGCGTTTGTTGCAGCGCGCGCTGGATGTGGTCTCGCTCGGCCTGCTCCAAGGTGGAAATCGCGGCCATGCGCGACGCGTCCGTCCCGTCGGTGGGGCCCGTGGACAAGGAATTACTTATCCCTATATCCGTCCTGCTAGCGAATGTCCGCGACAAATCCGCGCCCGCAGCCGTATCCGTGAGCAGCTCCGAAACCGGCACGCGCAATTCCTTGCCGGGTGAAAGCAGCACCGCACGCTCGATGAAATTTTCCAGTTCGCGCACATTGCCTGGCCAGCCGTAATTGGCCAGCGCATTCATCGCTTCCGCGGGCACATACTCGACAATCTTGTTCAGCCTGCGGCTGAATTTCTGCACGAAGTAACGCACCAGCAGGGGAATATCTTCGCGCCGCTCCCGCAGCGCGGGAATCTGAATGGGGAAAACGTTCAACCGGTAATAGAGGTCGTTGCGAAAAGTGCGCTCCGCCACCTGCCGCGCCAGATCCTGATTGGTGGCCGCGACCACGCGCACGTCCACCTTGATGGTGCGATTGCTCCCCAGCCGTTCGAATTCCTGCTCCTGCAAAACGCGCAGCAATTTTGGCTGCAGTTCCATGGGCAGGTCGCCAATCTCATCCAGGAACAGCGTTCCGCGATCCGCCAGCTCGAAGCGGCCAATTTTCTGATTCAACGCGCCCGTAAACGCGCCGCGCTCGTGGCCAAAAAGTTCCGACTCCAGCAAGCCGCTGGGAATCGCCGCGCAATTGATTTTCACAAAGGTGCGTTGGCGCCGAGGGCTCAGATTGTGAATTGCCCGAGCGATAAGTTCCTTGCCGGTGCCGGTGTCGCCCAGGATCAGCACGGCCGTATCGGTAGGGGCCACGACTTCGACCTGCGCCAACGCGCGTTTCAGTGGCGCGGCATCGCCGATAATTTCTTCAAAGTTAAACTCGCTGCGAATTTCCTCTTCCAGGTAAAGTTTCTCTTCCGACAGTTTGTCTTTCAGCGCGTCAATTTCCTTGAAGGCCAGTGCGTTCTCCACCGCAATCGCGATTTGCGCCCCCACTTGCTGCAATAGCTGCATGTCCCGGTCCGGGAAAGCATCCATCCGGCGGCTGGCCACGTTCAACGTTCCGAACGTGCGGGCTCTGGTCGTCAGCGGAATGCAACAGATCGTCTGGATGCCATCGTTGCGAAGGACGCGCATGACCTCGCTCGGATAACGATCCAACTCCGCTCCCCGCGCGCACACCGTTTTTCCGCTGGCGATAGCATCTCCCGAAGGAGAAATCTCCAGTGGAATGGTCACTTCATTTCTAATCAGCCCTTCACGACCGGGAAAATCCAGCGCATAGATCTTCAGCAACCCGGTCTCCGGGCTCAGCAGCGCCAGGCTGGTGTAATCGTGATGAATCACGCGCTCCAGAGTGGACACGATGCCGCGAAAAAGCTCCGGCAACTCGCGGCTGCTTACCAGCACATTGTTTATTTCCAGCAACACGCGCAGCCGGTCGCGTTCTTCGGCAAGCTGCGCCTGGTAGGCCTGCGAAGTTTCCAGGTTCAGCGCGTTATCCACCGCCACCGCCACCTGGCTGGCCACCCGCTGCATAAATAATAATTCCGTATCGGTGATCTTCTGCGGCAGCAGCGTGCCAAAGCCCATGGCCCCCAGCCGCCGTTGCGCGGTGGTCAGCGGCACCATCGCCAACGAATGCACTCCGGCTTCGTGCAGCATTTGCAAAAATGCCGGGTAACGCGTGTCTTTATCGTTGACCAGGAATGGTTGCTGCGATTGCCACACCCATCCGGCTGGATGGCCTTCAATGGGCGATTCTTTTCCCGCGACTTTGGGGGTGGGCACCCGCGTTTCCAAAATGTGCAGGCGCATGACGTTGCGCACCGGGTCGTGCAGCACCAGCGTCAGGAAATCGAACTCCACCACCCAGTGCAGGCGTTCGGAAAGCTCGTGAAAAAGTGCGGGGAGGTCGCGCTGCTGCGCGATGGCCTCGCTTACTTCCAGCAAGGCCTCTAGTTGCCGCCGCGACTGGTCGAGAGGCTGAATCTGCGCAATTTCTGGGGGCGAAACGACAGGATCCGCCATGCACGCAGGATAGCATCCGGTTGCTGGTGCCTCAACCGAACGAATGGTTGTGAGCTTGCCCGCTGCATGATTCTCGTATACTCGAAAAAGAAGATGCAGCGGCGCTCATCGGCGGGTTTCGCGCGGCCGGGGGCGTTCTGATTTTCCACCGCACGTTGAGGAGTTGCATGAGCACCACTCTGCAAGTCATGAAATTTGGGGGCACCTCGGTGGGCGATGCCGCGTGCATCGCGCGCACGGCGCAAATCATCGCCACCGCCGCCAAAAAGAATCAGTGCGTCGTGGTGGTATCCGCCATGAGCGGCGTCACCAACCGCCTGATTGACGCCGCGAAAAAATCCGCCACCGGAGATTCGAACGAAGGCGCCAACCTGGTAAGCGTCCTCCGCGGCCAACACGGCAGCGCACTCGAAATTCTGATCAAAGAGACCTCCGCCCGCGACCGCGTCATGCAAAAACTTGACGGCGTGCTGGCGGAAGCCAAACGTTTGTGCGATGGCACCGCGCTGCTCCGCGAACTCACTGCGCGCACGCTCGACGAAGTTTCCAGCCTGGGGGAACGTCTGTCCGCGCCCATCGTCGCGGAGGCGGTGAGGTCCCTCGGCCTGCGCAGCGAAGCGATCGAGGCCACCGAATTGATCGTGACCGACTCCTACCACGGCGGCGCCGAGCCGCGCATGGAGCTGACTCGCCAGCGCGCGCAAGCCCGGCTGCGGCCGTTGCTGGCTCAAGGCATCGTGCCGGTCGCCACCGGATTTATCGGCGCCACCGAAGATGGCAAGCTCACCACGCTGGGCCGCGGCGGCTCCGACTATTCGGCAACAATTCTGGGCGCCGCCCTGGATGCCACCGAAGTGGTTATCTGGACCGATGTGGATGGCGTGTTGACCGCCGACCCGCGACTCGTGCCCGACGCGCGCACCATTCCAGAAATTTCTTACCGCGAAGCTGCTGAGCTCGCGTACTTCGGCGCCAAGGTTCTGCATCCCAAAACGCTGAATCCCGTGATGGAAGCGGGTATCACCGTGTGGATTCGCAACAGTTTTGCGCCGGATAAGCTGGGCACGAAAATCACTCCCGCGGGCCGCAGCATCGGCGGCGGTGTCAAGGCGCTCACCGCTATCCGCGACGTAGCGCTGATCGCCGTAGGTGGGCCGGGCATTGTGGGCGTACCGGACGTTGTGGGCCGCACCTTTTCCACCACCGCGGAGCTGCGCGCCAACGTGCTGCTCATTTCGCAGTCCTCCTCGCAAAACGATATTTGCTTCATCGTGTCGGCCGGCGATGCCGCGCGCACCATGGACGCGCTGCGCAAGGAATTCGCCCATGATCTGGCGCACCACAAGGTCGAGCATGTCACGGTGGTGAACAACATCGCCATTGTCGCGGTGGTGGGAGAAAACATGCGCGGCACTCCCGGCGTGGCCGGCCGCACCTTCGCCGCCATGGGCCGGGAAAACGTGAACCTCATCGCCATCGCCCAGGGCTCGTCGGAGAGCAATATCTCGTTCGTGGTAGAAGACCAAGCGGTTATGAAGGCCTTGATCGCCACGCATCGAGAGTTTGCGCTCGGCGCAACTTCTGTTGGAGGGGCGAAGGAATAACAGCAGGAAAACCCGTCCTGCCTGACTTCCTTCTGCAGTGAATCCCGTATGTTTACCTGGCAGATTCTGGCCTACACTTCCAGCCAACACCTGTGTATCAGGTGCCATCTAACAATTATGACCCTTAGTGATCGGGCGGTTTACAAAATCCCACGGCTCTGTATCTCAGCTTATCCATGCCCACAGTCCTGATTGTTGATGACTCCGACAGCGTGCGCGCGTCCGTTCGTGCCTTGTTCGAAGCGGAACCGGATTTTACCGTGGTCGGGGAAGCCGTGAACGGCCTGGACGCCATTAACAAGGCTGAAGAGTTGGCGCCGGACCTGATTATTCTGGATTTATCCATGCCTATCATGAACGGTCTGGAAGCCGCCGAGGCGCTGAAGGCTACCTCGCCTGCTACTCCCATCTACATTCTGACCGCGCACGGTGGTCCTGAGGTGGATCGGGCGGCCCGCGCCGCCGGCGTGGACGCGGTATTTTCGAAGGGTGAAGCTTTGGACGCCATGTTGGCTAAGGCCCGCGAGGCTTTCCGCTTAAAAAGTCTTACGAAAAAGCTGCCCAAAAAGACGTAAACGCCTTGTACGCCTGCAGCTAGCGCCTACAGGAATTCTCGCCTGAGTGTACGGATTGCTACTTATCGACTCTTTGAGCATCATTTGCTAAAACTCTCATCGCACCGCATGGTTCATCGCGTGGCTTCGAAATTTCTGATGAGGTGATTTACACATGCTAGCGATCATCGCCGGAGTTCTCTTGGTTCTGTGGCTTCTGGGCTTCACGGCTTTTCACGTGACCAGTGGCTTCATTCACATTCTGCTGGTTCTCGCGATTATTTCCATTCTGTTCCACTTCTTCCGCGGTCGGGCAGCGGTTTAAGCTTGCCTATTTCATGCGGGTAGCAGGGCGGCTTCTTAGGAGCCGCCCTGTTCCATTTAACAGCCAATTTTTCTAGATTGTGCATGCATTGTCGGAAGCGTGCATGCATTTTCTGCAGCGAACGCTTGACCATCGCCGCCAAAACCACTCTCCGTCAGTCGTCCATCTGCGTGCCCTCCGCAATCTCGTGCTAATCTAATCGCAATTCAGGCCCGTAGCTCAGTTGGTTAGAGCGCGTCCTTGACACGGACGAGGTCTGGGGTTCGAGTCCCCACGGGCCTACCATTCAATAGGCGTACTCACGCTGACTTCACGCTTCGTGATATCCTGCCGGCGATGTGACCTCCGCTGGCCCTGTAGATCTCAGCGTAAATATCGGCGCTCTGCGCTTTCGCAATCCCATCATTGCCGCGAGCGGCACCTTCGGCTACGGCGTCGAGTTCTCTCACCTTGTAGACCTCAACAAGCTGGGCGGTTTCGTTATTAAAGGGTTGTCCCTCGCTCCTATACAGGGTTCTCCTGCTCCACGCGTTTGCGAAACTCCTTCGGGAATGTTGAACGCTGTAGGCCTGCAAAATGTCGGGGTGCGCGCCTTCGTAGCGGAAAAACTTCCCGTACTAAGAAATTACGATACTCACGTTGTCGCCAACGTCTTCGGCTACTCCCCCGAGGAATATGTAGAGGTGATAAAAATCCTCGAAGACGCGCCCGGTCTGGCCGGTTATGAACTCAACATTTCCTGCCCCAATGTCAAACAGGGCGGCATCCAATTTGGTAGCGATCCGGCCATGGTTGAGCAGGTAGTTGGCATGGCCAGGCGCGCGGCTGTTAACCGGCCTCTGTGGGTGAAGCTCTCGCCCCTCGTTACAGATATTGGGCTTATTGCCCGAGCAGCTGAGGAAGCGGGAGCCGACGGCCTCACGGTGGCCAATACCTACCCGGCCATGTCGCTAGACCCCGGGACAGGGAAGTCCCGGCTGGGGTGCCCAACCGGGGGCCTGTCTGGGCCGGCCATCCGGCCCATTACCGTCCGACTGGTCTGGCAGGCGTCTAAAGCTGTGAAGATCCCCATAATAGGCTTGGGGGGCATCGAAAAGGTGGACGACGTGCTTGAGTACCTTCAGGTAGGGGCGGCGGCGGTTCAGGTTGGCACCGCTAGCTTCGTGGATCCTGCAGCCTTGGAAGCTCTGGTGAGTGACCTTAGAAATCACTTGATTGCACGTAAGTGCAACAGTATCAACGCATTCTGTCAAAGTTTAGGACTAAAGTTGGATTGACCGGACGCGGTTAAATTGGTACACTTTTTAGTATGATGTTGCGAAAAAGACACAACATGAAGCGCTCCATCCAAATCCTCTGGGCCACCCTGCTCTGGGTACCAGTGATGTTCCTGGCTGCCCAGTCCATCAACGCCCCTTTGGTCGCTCGCTCCAATGAGCCCGTCAAGCCGCTCAAGACCTGGACTGGCAATGCCAGCTGGTACGGTGAAGACTTCGACGGCAAGAAGACCGCGAATGGCGAGGAGTTCGACTCCGAGGCGCTCACCGCAGCCCACCCGACATTACCCTTCGGCTCCATCGTTCGGGTCGTTAATCCTCGTAATAATAAGTTCGAAGTAGTCCGCATCAACGACCGCGGTCCTTATCAGGAGGGCCGCGAAATTGATGTATCATACCGCGTAGCCCGCAAGATCGGTTTGACCGGCGCAGGAGTCAGCAAAGTCCGCCTGGAACTGATGCAGCTTCCGCAGCGGCCTTAGGCCCACAAAAGTCGGGCCACACAACGTGACCTTCGACGCGCACCCACGAAGCAACCTGATCGTAGCCCTCGACGTAGACTCATTATCAACCGCGCTTAGATTTGCGAAGAAGCTAGCACCTCTGGTTGGCAAATTCAAAATTGGCAGCCAGCTGTTCACCGCTGCCGGTCCCACTGCCGTGAAAGAAATTGCGGCTCTGGGAGTCGGCATCTTTCTCGACCTCAAATTCCACGACATCCCCAACACCGTTGCAGGCGCAGTCTTGTGCGCCGCCTCCATGCCCGGAGTTGAATTGCTGAACGTGCACGCGCTCGGCGGCAGCGCCATGCTCAAAGCCGCCGTGCAGGCGGTCAGCGCCGGAGTAGCGATGGGCGCCGATCGCCCCCGCCTGCTCGCCGTCACCATCCTCACCAGCATGGACGAAAAGTCCTTGAAAGAGGTTGGCATCGCGGGCCCAGCGAATGACCGCGTGGTGAAACTGGCCACCTTGGCCCAAAAATCCGGTGTGGACGGCGTTGTCGCTTCCGTGCAGGAAGCGCGCGCGATTCGCGAAGCATGCGGCCGCGAATTTCTCATCGTCACGCCGGGCGTCCGTCCCGACGATAAATCCGGCGCCGCGCATGGCGACGATCAGGCTCGCACCGCCACCGCCACCGAAGCCATCCGCGCCGGTGCGGACTTCATCGTGGTCGGCCGCCCGATTCTAGCAGCCGCTGATCCCGCCGCCGCGGTAGCCGCCATCGTAGACGAAATCGCCGCCGCAAAATAATCCGCAATTCATCATACGCACGAAATCTTAACGCGCACTTTCCTTGACCACGGTTCAAGCCGCCGATAAGCTTGTCCTTCTCCTTCCAGGTGAAAATTTAAAATGGAACAGATTCACGTCACATTGCCCGACGGCAAAGTTCAAGAAGTCCCCAAGGGCACCACCCCGTTCGACATCGCGCACAAAATCTCCCCGCGCCTGGCCGACGCTGCGCTCGTAGCGCGCATCACCTCCACAGACACCGCTCCTGGTGAAAAATCATCACCTGCGGAAGCGTCGGAAAACGGCGAGCTCATTGATGTACGGCGTCCGCTGGACCACGACGTCAAGCTTCAGATCCTCACCGACAAAGATCCCGACGCACTTTATGTTTTCCGCCACTCCGCCGCCCATCTGATGGCCGCCGCGGTGATGGAACTTTTTCCCGACGTCAAACTGGGCATCGGCCCACCCATAGACACAGGATTTTTCTACGAATTCCTGCGTGAAGAGCCCTTCACTCCGGAAGACCTCGCCAAAATTGAAACCAAAATGCGCCAGCTCGCCGCGCAGAATCTACCTAATGAACGAAAGCTTCTACCTAAACCGGAAGCCATCGAGCTCTATAAAAAGTCCAATCAGATTTTCAAGTGTGAGCTCGTGGAAGAAAAAGCCACCGAGCCCATGGTTTCCTTTTATACCACCGGAAAATTTATAGATTTTTGCCGCGGCCCGCACATTCCTTCCACCAAGCGCATCACCGCCTTCAAATTGATGAACGTCGCTGGAGCCTACTGGAAAGGCCAGGAAGGGAATCCGCAGCTGCAGCGCATTTACGCCGCAGCTTTCTATACTCAGAAAGAGCTGGACGAATATTTACACCGCCTTGAAGAAGCGAAACGCCGCGACCACCGCAAGCTCGGCGTGGAGCTCGAACTTTTCAGCATTCAGGAAGAAGCCGGGCCCGGCCTGATTTTCTGGCACCCCAAGGGCGGCCTGATTCGCAAAATTATCGAAGATTGGCTGCGCGATGAGCTGCTCCGCCGCGGCTACGACCTCGTTTACACGCCACATATCATGAAGCTCGATTTGTGGAAGACCAGCGGGCACACCGGTTTCTATAGCCAGAATATGTTTGGCCCTGTGGAAGTCGAAAAAACCGATTACCAGTTGAAGCCCATGAACGGCCCGGGCCACATCCTAATCTACAAAGCGAAAATGAAAAGTTACCGCGATTTGCCCGTGCGCCTAGCGGAGCTCGGCACCGTATACCGCTACGAGCGCAGCGGCGTGCTTCACGGATTATTGCGCGTCCGCGGTTTTACCCAGGACGACGCCCACATTTTCTGCATGCCCTCGCAAATCGAAAGCGAAGTCGAAGCCTGCATGGATTTCGCTTTCGCGGTGATGAAGGTCTTTGGCTTCGATAAGTATGAAGTCGAGCTTTCCGACTGGGATGTTTTGCATCCCGAAAATTACGCCGGCAAGCCGGAAGACTGGCAGCGCGCTACAGCCGCGCTGGCCGACACCATGACGCGCCTGAGTATTCCTTTCAAGAAAATTGAAGGCGAAGCCGCCTTCTACGGCCCCAAAATCGACGTCAAACTGATTGACGCCATCGGCCGCTCTTGGCAGCTCACCACCGTGCAGTTTGATTTCAATTTGCCCGCGCGCTTCGGCCTGCAGTACGTGGGCGAAGACGGCGCTAAGCACGAGCCGCTCATGGTCCACCGCGCACTGCTCGGTTCCGTCGAGCGTTTCTTCGGCATTCTTGTTGAACATTACGCCGGAGCCTTTCCGCTGTGGCTCGCTCCTATTCAGGTCGCCATTTGTCCGGTCAGCGAAAAAGTCGCCGACTATTCCAAGCACGTCACTGACACGCTCAAACGCCACGGCCTGCGCGTGCATCTCGACGATCGCAACGAAAAGCTGCCCGCCAAAATTCGCGACGCGCAGCTGCAGAAAATTCCCTACATGCTCGTCGTCGGCCCCAAAGAATCCGAAGCCGGCACCGTTTCCGTTCGCCACCGCACCAAGGGCGATCTCGGCCCCAAGCCTTTGCCGGAAGTCATCGCTTCATTAACCGGTGAAGTGGAATCCAAATCGCAGTAGCATTCGCCAGCTCAAAGTTTTCCGCCCGAGGAGCGCATGTCACAAAAAATTCCGCGCCGCGTCTTTGTGGCTCTAACCGCAGGCGCATTTGTTGCTCCGCAATTCTTGTTCGGAGAGGTTGATCCCCCTACAATGCTCGACCACCTGCTTCTCGGCTGTAACGATCTCGATCGTGGCATCGCCTACGTCGAACAGAAAACCGGCGTCCGCGCAGTCGTCGGCGGCGTTCATCCCGGTCGCGGAACGCGTAACGCGCTTCTCTCCCTCGGCGAAAAGCATTATCTCGAAATCATTGCGCCGGACCCGCAACAAGCCGCGGTGCCCGACACGCGTAATTTGCTGGAGTTGGCTGAGCCGCGCCTGGTAGGCTGGGCCGCGCATCCGGGCGAAATCACTCAATTTGCAGCTCATCTGCGAGCCGCTAACATCGCCTTTGAAGGCCCCCTGCCCGGTTCTCGAAAACGCCCTGATGGCCGCCTGCTTCAATGGAAAACGCTGGGGCTCAAAAACGACGAGCATGGTGTCCTGCCTTTTTTCATCGAATGGAGCGCCGGAACCATTCATCCCTCCACCGATGCACCGCCGGGTTGCAAACTCGACGGCTTCTCGATTGCCACTCCGGATGAGGCTGAATTGCAACGCCTCTGTACGCAACTCCAGCTCAACGTCCACATCGAGCACGGTGAAAAGCCCCAACTCCTCGCACGCGTATCCGGCGTTGATGGCCACGTCATGCAACTCACCTCTTGATCAAAACGTCCGATCACCGCTGATTGTGAATCAGCTTTCCGCCTTGTCCCGCCACCGCGCCTGCGTGCTATACTTTGGAACCCGTCCCTTAGCAGTTTTGTGCTGTGGGCATCGGGCTTGTTATTCTCGGGCCTGCGATCTTTATCCAGCGCAGAACGCCTCTCGGCATTAGGGGGAAATATCGCAGAACGTACTTTCCGGCAGAGTGACCGCATTCGCGTCAACGAGCGCATCCGGGCGCGTGAAATCCGGGTCATAGATGAAGAAGGCGGCCAGCTTGGAGTAATGCAACCTTTCGAGGCCATTAAAATGGCCAAGGACAAAGGCCTGGACCTGGTGGAAATTTCGCCCACCGCGGACCCGCCGGTCTGCAAAATTACCGATTACGGCAAATATCTTTATCAGGCCAACAAGAAAGCCCACGAGCAGCGCAAAAGCAGCCGTGGTTCGCAACTCAAGGAAGTTAAGTTTCGTCCGGCCACCGCGGAACACGATTATCAGGTGCGTCTGAATCAGATTATTCGCTTCCTCGGAGAAGGCCACAAAGTTCGCGCCATGATCTTTCATCGCGGACGCGAGATGGCTCATCAGGAAGTCGGGCGCGCGAAAATGAACCGCCTGCTTGGCGAAATTGGTGAAAACGGCCAGGTGGAAACCATGCCGCGCATGGAAGGAAATGTTTTAGTTGCGTTGTTGGCCCCGAAAAAGGGTGCTCCGGTGGCCAAGCCCGCCGGGCAGACCGCCAACGCGCAGCAATCGCAGTAAGCGGCGCAAGCTAAATAAGAATCTCGCGAGAGGATTTACGGAATGCCCAGAAATCGCTCGAACCCGAAAATGAAGTTGAAGACCCACCGCGGCGCAAAGAAGCGCTTCAAGGTCACCGCCACCGGAAAAATTCTTCGCATGCATTCCGGCAAGCGTCACCTGCTCGGCACCAAAGCCCCCGGACGCATGCGCAAGCTAAAGAAGCTCACGCTCGTGAACGCCGCCGACCGTCTGAACGTGAAGCTGTTGCTTCCGTACGCTTAGCCTGCACACCGGGTCAAAGTTTTCAGTCTCAGAAAATCGGGATTGAAGTAGTAGCAGTAAGTAGTAGCCTCAAAAAGTCGGGCGCAAGCCCGCGTCGTCCAGCTGAAAAGCCGGACGGCATCGTGCCAGGCAGCGCTTCACGGGTGCCTGCCGGCCGATAACGAGCCGCAATTAGAAAATGTTCGCCTCATTTATTTCGAAGCGAACTCCGCGGCTCAGTAGTTCATACCGGAGACAAACCCGTTGCCGCACACGTGTTCCTGCGCGTGCGCGCAACCCGTTGCCTCCCACTTACAAGGAGAAACCCACATGCCACGCGTCAAACGCGGAACCAAACGCCGGGCGCGGCGAAAGAAGTATCTCAAACGCACCAAAGGTTTTTTTCTAACCAAGAGCAAGCTGTATCAATCCGCACAGGAAGCCGCGAATCGCGCCGATCGCTATGCATTCCGCGACCGCCGCGTAAAAAAACGCCAGTATCGTCGCCTGTGGATTCAGCGCATCGGAGCCGCCGCGCGCCTCAACGGCATCACCTACGGCCAGTTGATTCACGGCCTGAAAGCCGCCGGCATAGACCTCGATCGCAAAATCTTGGCTGACATCGCGGTGAAGGACCCCGCGGCGTTCAAGTTGCTGGCCGAACAGGCCCGCACCGCCGCGCCACCGCAAAAGAAAAAGAAAGCCGCCTAAAAACTCAGCACCACGGCGGGTCGGCCGTTGGGTGCCCCACCCTCGCTTTATAGGGTGGGTCTTGGGGTTGCAGTGGACCTTCGAAATAAATTGCAGGTCCAATGCATCAGGGGCGAAACATCAGTCCACAGCGGGTGCCCCACCCTCGTTTTATGGGGTGGGTCTTGGGGTTGCAGTGGGTCTTTGGTGTTCCGATTTTGGGTGACAAAAACGCATGAATCCCACCGAAAACGCCACCGGGAAAACCCTCGCCGCTCTCGGGGTAACCCAGCCCGATCAGCTGCCGCCGCTTTTCGCCCAAGTGCTCTCGCGCTTCAATACTGACGCCTCCCACGTTCGCGACGAACCATCATGGAAGCTTTTCCGTGACGCCTGGCTCGGCCGCAAATCCGGCGTACTCACGCAAATCACCGACAACTGGCTGAAGCCCGCAGCGCCGGATCTAAAACGCGTCGTCGGAGCCTCCCTCAACCAACTCCGCGCT
>JBBRPU010000063.1:0-13470 GCA_038227545.1 Candidatus Acidiferrales bacterium | reverse complement strand
CGGCGCATTATCAATGGTGTCAAACGCGCGGAATTGCACCTTGGGATTGTGCTTCGACAGCACCTTGGTGATCGCCGCCGTCAACGTCGTTTTGCCGTGATCAATGTGACCAATGGTCCCAATGTTCACATGCGGCTTATTGCGTTCGAATTTCTCCTTCGCCATGTTCCGTTATCCTTTGCTCAAAATAACTGTCCGCTGTAACTAAACTTTCGGGGTTTTCCCGCCAATCGCCTATCCCGATCCGGTCTGCCACTTTCAGAACCACTCGCCAAAAATCTGGAGCGGGGGACGGGATTTGAACCCGCAACCATCACCTTGGAAGAGTGAGACTCTACCGTTGAGTTACCCCCGCCCGGCTGCAAACTCTCCCGCAAAACCTAATTAATTCCTGGAGCCTGGGACCGGGATTGAACCGGTGACCTCGTCCTTACCAAGGACGCGCTCTACCAGCTGAGCTACCCAGGCCAAATCCGTGTCCCTAATTTTTTGCCGGACCACTGCTCGTTTCAAACGCTATATTCACTGCGCTCCACATCAAATTATGGTGGACGGGGGAGGATTCGAACCTCCGTAGCCCGCAAGGAGCGGCAGATTTACAGTCTGCTGGTTTTAGCCACTCACCCACCCGTCCCGGAAAGATCGTGGCATTGCGACGCTGGCGAAAAACTTAATCACTACTGCCAGTCGTCATGACAGACATCTTCCAGTTACTTTTTAAGCCGGGTTTGCTTCACAGTTGCGGAATCAATTTGAAGTAAAAACACAAATAGAGCTCGTGTCAAAAGACACCAGCCCGTTGATTTTTACTGCCAGGATTCGCTCCGCCTCATTCCCCGAAAACCCCTGCAACTTCCTGGTGGAGCTGGCGGAGGGAATTGAACCCCCGACCCTCTGATTACAAATCAGATGCTCTACCAGCTGAGCTACGCCAGCACGCTCAAACCGGGTAAGAATACCAGAATGCCTGGGGGTATTGCAAGCGCCGTTCGAGCACGCCGGGGGCCACCACTGTGGAAAATCCCGGCCGCGTTCCCCACTGGCAACCTGTGGCTAGCCACCACCCAGTTACTATATAACGTTACCGTGCATGCGATGGACGAGACCCCCACCAGCTCCGAAAAGCCCCAAATTACAAGCAAATTCATCGCCTGGGCTGGTGTTTTGGCGTTGGCCGCGCTCTTATTTACCTGTTTCTTGTGGTTTCGCTCACAAGTCCCAACCCGAAATGCCCTGCTGTCATGGATGCCCGAAAACGCTCAAGCGGTACTTTTTCTCGATTTCACCGAGCTGCGCCGGTCTCCGTTTTTTGCTGAACTGCTCGCCTGGGCGCCAAAACCAGAGTCGGACCCGGAATATCGCCAGTTCGTGCGCGACACCGGTTTCGATTACGAAAAAGATCTTTCCAGCATAGCGATCGCATTTGAACAACAGGGCGGCCAGCAAACTTTTTTGGCTGTGGCCGAAGGCCGCTTCGATGAGAAAAAAATCAAAGCCTACGCCGCGAAAAACGGCGAGCTCAAAAATTTCTCCGGCACGGAATTTTTTTCAATTCCAACTTCCGGGAACACGTCACACGTTTTCTTTACGTTTCTGCGCACCGGCCGCATCGCAGTGTCCAACCGCAACGACTTCGAATCTTTGCTGCAGAACGCCAAAACGCGCAATGCGAAAACTCCTGCGCTTTCCGAATGGCAAGCGAAGTTCGAGCGTGTAGCTGGATCTCCCGCTTTTAGCGTTATTCGCGGCGATGCCCTGAAAGATGCGCTCGGGGCGCCCGACACCTCGAAGGACTTGGCCCGCCGCGCTACCGGCGGACTTTCCTCTCCGCAGCTTTCCTCGCTGCTTGCTCAGTTGCAATGGATCACCATTGCCGGAAAGCCGGATCACGATAAGTTACGTGTGGTTGCCGATGGCGAAAGCTTGGACGATGCCAACGCCAAACAATTAGCCGACGTGCTCAACGGCATTGTCCTGCTCGCCCGCGCCGGCCTAGGTACCGTCAGAAATCAGCAGCAGATTGGCGCGCCTACCCGCCAGAATTATCTTGCGCTGCTCAAGAGCGTGGAAGTCTCCCGCATAGATCGCGGCGAAACAAAATCTGTCCGCCTCATGTTTGACGTCACGCCGAACCTGCTGAAATCGGCGCCAAGTCTCTCGCCGCCGTTACCACCTGCAACCCGGTAATCCGTAAACGTACAGCGCATGGACAGCTGTGAATTTCTGTACCTTAGTACAGTTATAGTTAACGTACCCTTATAGTATAATTTAGGCATGAATGCGGCGTCTGGAAGTCCGTATCGCGTGCCCACTGATACTCCCGCCGTGGGACAATTTTGCGTAGCTCGAACTATCGCTACCGATGTCACTCTTTCCGTTCTGTGTCGCTCTTGGGCTCAGGTGATGTGCTTTATTATCAATATTTTATGGACTCTTGAACGCTCTTGGTGACCCAGTTTTCGTGCGTATCTCCAGTATTTTCATGTGGATATGGACTCTTAAGCCAAAAGGGTAGGGGGTAAAAGAGAAATTCAATCCGCAATCGGAAAATCAGAGCTCCAGAGGTTTCAGAGGCACCGCTTGGGAGGCCACCAGCAGCTGGCCCAGGAAGGCAAAACCCGGCGGACGCCGGTTCAACGCCTCTTCCGCAGAGATTCTTACCAGATCAGGATTGTTGTTTTCCGCTGATACGTGAGCCAGCACCAGGTAACGCGCCCGGCCATCGAAACCTTCGGGGTCGCAAAGATATTCGCTCACCGCGTGATTCGAAAGGTGGCCGGTGCGGCTCAACACCCGTTGCTTCACGACCCACGGGTAAGGTCCAACTTTCAACATGTCCAGATCGTGATTGGATTCGAGCAGCAGGCAATCGGCATCGCGCAAATGCACTTTAACCAGTTCCGGCATGTAACCAAGATCGGTAACCAGCGCCATCTTGGCGCCCTGGCAGCGGAAAGTGAAGCCAATCGGATCCACCGCGTCGTGTGGAATTGCGAAGGCGTGCACTTCAATATCGCCAACCATGAATCGCTGGCCGGCATGAATGGTCTCAATTCCCGCGATGCGCTTGCCAAACGTTTCCGGCAAACAGCGGCGCAGCGAATCAAGCGTCGGCTCGGTAACGTACAGCGGCGCTTTCCACAGTGCCAGCATCTGCGGCAAACCGTTGCAGTGGTCAGCGTGTTCGTGGGTGATAAGGATGCCGTCGAGGTGGTCAACGGTCATTTCGATGGCGGCCAGGCGCGCCAATGTTTCGCGCTTGCCGAGTCCGGCATCAATGAGGAGTCGGGTGCGCTCCGTCTCGAGTAACGTGAGGTTGCCCGAGCTGCCCGACGCCAGAATGGATACACGTAAACCGATCGCTAATCTCCAGGCCACAGCGAAACAAGAGCGACCGCCAAATTTCGAGAATAATGGCAGAGAGTAGAGAGCGCGTCAACGTTTTATGCAACGCAGCGGCACAAAATTAGAGCGACTTGGCGAAATCGAACGTTTAGGAAAGTGTGAATGCAGAGACGGCGTCAGCAGTTAAGGCGGGCGCGATCGAGGGTGAAACCGTTCAGGTTGCCAAGGACCGTTACGGCGATGTCTTCGGCGCGGAAATATTGTTGTGCCAGGGTTTGCAGTTGTTCGCGCGTTACTGCTTCGATGGACGCCAGGATTTCGTCCAGCGAATAAAAGCGGCGGAAATACAATTCCTGCCGCGCCAGGTTGGACATGCGCGCGCTGGTGGATTCGAGGGAAAGCATCAGCGAGCCTTTCAAATGATTTTTGGAGCGCGTCAGCTCTTCTTCGGTGACCGCCGATTTTTTCAAATCTCGGAATTCGCCGACGATCAGATCCAGCACCTGGCCAACGGTTTCTTTGGCGGAACCGGCATACACCGTAAGCATTCCGGCGTCCGAGTACGGGGTGATTTCACTGAACACCGCGTAAGCCAGGCCGCGCTTTTCGCGAATGTTCTGGAATAGCCGCGAAGACATGCCGCCGCCAAGCAAATTATTGAGCACCGCGATTCCGAAGCGGTCTTCGTGGCCCAGCGGTACCGAAGGCACGCCGACACACTGATGCACTTGCTCAAGATCACGTTTCTTTTCCACGTGAATGGGTGCGCCGGTGCGCGGGGCAATGTGTGCGGGCTGCTCCCCGCTGGGTTTCAGGTGGCCGAATTCGCGCGTCACCAGGTCCAGCACCTGTTGGTGCGTAACGTTGCCAGCCGCGGTTACCACCAGATGATCGGGAGCGAACCAGGACGCGAAACGAGTTTTCAGAATTTCGCGAGTAAAGTTGTTGACCGTTTCGGGCGTGCCCAGGATCGGGCGTCCCAGAGCGTGTTCTGGCCAGAAGCCGCGAGTAAAAATTTCGTGCAGCAGATATTCCGGATTATCCAGGTCCATCTTGATTTCTTCCAGGATGACCTGCTGTTCTTTTTTCAAGTCCTCGTAATCAAAATTTGGGCGCAGGATCAGATCAGCGATGACATCGAAAGCAATGGGCAGATGCTCATCCAGAACCTTGGCGTTGAAGCAGATTTGTTCCTTGGAAGTGAAGGCGTCCAGCATGCCACCTACGGAGTCCATTTCGCGCGCGATGGCTTCCGCGGAGCGCCGTTCCGTACCTTTGAAAACCATATGCTCGATGAAGTGGGCCAGGCCGTTTTCTTCCAGCGCTTCGCGGCGCGAGCCGTTGCGAACCCACACGCCAATGGAAACGGAGCGCACGTGCGGCATGGTTTCGGTAATGACCACCAGGCCGTTGGGCAAAACATGCTTGGTGATGTCGCGCACTTCCGTAGGCATGCACCGATTGTGACACAGGGACGCGAATGGTGGCGAACGGGATGGGCTAAATGGAGCGGAAGAAGGGCTAAAACTACAGCGGCTTTTCGGCGGGGTTCAGTTGGCCGTATTCGCTGGTGTAAAACAGCGGCACATCCGAATACGTGCCGCGGTCCCGCAGATACACTTCGCAACTGTCGAATGGCTTGGAGTACACGTGGATGCTGACGGCACGCTCGTTGAATTCGGGGGCGTTGATGACTTCGTGGACCGGCTCCATCGGATTTACGTACGCGGGATGCGCGGCGTCCATTTCGTAAATATCCGTGGGAACGATTTCGCAGGTGCCATGCGCGACGTCGCGATGCTCGACGCGATAATTTTGCACCCGCAACCGGCCGATGGGCACGGACATCCAGCAATTCTGATCGCGGTGATTGTGCACCCGGCTGTGCTGGCCAATTTCCCAGCACACCGTCATGCACTCAAACACTTCGTTTTTGAAAATAAGATTGCGAGTGTAGCTGCCTTGGGAAAAATAACAGTATCTGTCCAGCGTTTCAGGACGGACGGCGTGCTGCAGAACGTAGCTCTGCACGGTATCGAGAGTAAAATCGCGCGCGGGAATAGCTGCCAGGCCTTTGACCCAATCCTGGATGGTGAGTTGCTCGGTCGCCAGGTTGTTTTTCTGTGCAGACATGAGGCCTCCTGCTCCGGCCGCCATAGCCGGCCACAGTGAATTATAACGCCGTTTTTGGCGCGCCGAACATGGTGCAGAAGGCGGGCAGCGAATGGAACGCGGTATCCTTAACAGTGACTATTGGAATAGTGGCGATTGGAGCAGCTGCACGTGAGCATTGAGCAAAACACGGAATTACTTGGCAAGAGCAAAGAGCAGTTGCGCGAACTCTGCGTGGCTCTGGGGGAACCTGCGTATCGCGGCGATCAGGTTTATGGCGCGCTGTACGCTGAACGGAAATTCAATCTGGCGCAAGCTAGCAACCTGCCCACCGCACTGCGCGAACAGCTGACCGCTTCCGTGGGGACCACGTTGCCGCGGGTGAAAAAGCGCTTCTGGTCCGCGGACGGATCCATCCGTTACTTGTTCGAGTTGGGAGCAGGCGGCGAGGGAAAAGACGCGAAGCGTCCGGCCTCCGTCGAGGCGGTGTTCATGCCTAGCGAAGAGCGCCAGACGATTTGTGTTTCGACGCAAGCGGGCTGCGCGGTGAATTGCCAGTTTTGTCTGACGGCAAAACTTGGGCTGATTCGCAATTTGTCGGCGGGAGAAATTCTCGCGCAGATACTTGTAGCGCTGGAAGAAAACAAACTGGTGCTTACGCCGCACACCAACATCGTGTTCATGGGGCAAGGCGAGCCGCTGCTGAACTACGACGCGGTACTGGCGGCCTGCCGGATTCTGCAGGATCCCGCGGGGATTGGAATACCGCCGAAGCGCGTCACCATTTCTACGAGCGGGATTGTCCCGGGAATCGAACGACTCGCCGCGGAAAACGAGCGGCCTAAGCTGGCTATCTCGCTGAACGCTTCCAACAACGAGCAGCGCGATGCTTTGATGCCCATAAACAGGAGATATCCGCTGGAAGCTTTGCTGGATGCCTGCCGCAAATTTCCACTGCGCAGCTGGGAATATCTGATGTTTGAGTATGTGATGCTCGGGGAAGTTAACGACAGCATCGAAGATGCGCGGCGAGTCGCAAAACTGGTGGGACCTCTCAAAGCTAAAGTGAATTTGATTCCGTGGAACCCGGGAGATTTGCCTTATCGCGAATCTAGCGAAGAAGCTATCGCGGCGTTTCAGAAATTATTGATTGAGCGCGGCATCGCAACGTTTGTGCGGCGGTCGCGTGGGCGTGATGTGATGGCGGCTTGTGGGCAGTTGGCTTTGCTGGACAGTAGTATTCCTGGGACCCCGGATTCGGGGTTGGTGAGTTTGTAGGATTCGCAGAGAAAGACTGGGACAAAGCGAAAAGAAGGCCCCACCCTAAAATACGAGGGTGGGGCACCCGCTGCCTAACTGGAATTTGGTGAGGGGATTGATTAGGAAACGTCGGATCGTTCAAGCAAATTAAGTCTTGCGAATGCCGATGGCGGACAGCATGCGGCCGCTTTCCGCGCCTTGCTTGCGATAGCTGAACAGCAAATCCGGGCGGCAGGCGGTGCAGAGGTCGCTAACAAAAATATTTGTCGGGCTGACACCCAAATCGATCAACTGCGCGCGGTTGGCTTTTCGCAAATCGAGGCGCACATTTTTTGGTGGAGGCTGGTGACCAGGGGGAAATTGGTTGAGCCATTGCAGCGGATTGGGCTCGTCACCGGTGCGCAATTCATCAAACCACTCGGGGGCCTGCGCGAATTGAGATTGAAATGCGGCGGCAACTTCGGTGCCCACCTCGTAGCAGCAACCGCCGATGGCGGGCCCAATGGCGGCTAGCAGATCGCATGGCTTGGTTCCGTATTGCATGGTCATGCGGCCAATGGTTTTTTCCACGATGCGATGCAAAGTGCCGCGCCATCCAGCGTGCACAGCGGCTACGGCACGATTTTGGGGATCCACTAACAGAATGGGCACGCAGTCGGCGGTCTGAACTCCCAGGAGGAGTTGCGAAGTTTTGGTGATGGATGCGTCGGCATTAGGTGCAGTTTTTGGCGCAGCAGTGAAATCACAGACCACGTCGGAATGAAATTGCTTCAGCGCGACGAGCGTGAGCTCAGTGGCATGAATCGCGGACTGGAACTGGCGGCGATTTTTTTCCACGTTGGCGCGCGCGTCCCACTCGGTGAACGCCAGATTGAGAATTTTTTGCCCATGCAGCGGGCTGACGCCACCATGCGAGGTGCTGAATCCGTGCACCAGCCATGGAAAATCGCTTAAGGCGGAGACTCGCAGCACCGCGACGCCGCCGGCCGATTTGTGAAGTGTCCAGGGATCGTGGCGGCGTTTGGGCGCGGATGGCTTTTCTGAAATCCGCCTTCGCGATGATGTTTTTGTGCCTGGCACGATGGTCTCAGTATAATCGGGTTAGGTTTCAAGTTGATTTGCTGGAGGAATTTTGATCGTTGGCATGGGCGTAGACATCGCGGAGGTGGCGCGTATACGGGCGGCTATTGAAAAACGCGGTGCGGCGTTTCTGAAACGAATTTATACCGCGAAAGAAATCGCGTATTGCGAGCGTTTCAAGAATAAATTTGAACGCTATGCCGGGCGTTTTGCAGTGAAAGAAGCGGCCATGAAGGCGCTGGGAACGGGTTGGCAGCACGGCGTGCGCTGGGTGGATCTGGAAGTGGTGCGCGAAAAAAGTGGTCGACCCACGCTGGCAATTTCTGGTGAAGCCGGGAAGATTGCCGCACGCCTGGGAGTAAGAAATATCGCGGTGAGCATCACGCACACGGCGGAGCAGGCATTAGCGCAAGTGATTTTTGAGTCTTAAGCGGGGAAGTAATTCTTGAATTACTTTTTTGCAGCGGGCACGGCTGTTTTGGTAGTTGAGTCGGCGTAGCCGTGAGGATGTTTCTGTTTCCATTGCCAGGCGGAAGAGATGACTTCTTCAAGCGAGGAATGCCTGGCCTCCCAGCCCAGCGCGGCTTTCAATTTTTCCTTACTGGCCACCAGCACAGCGGGGTCGCCAGGGCGGCGTGGCGAAAGCTTGCGGGGAATTTTGCGTCCGGCGACGCGCTCGGCTTCGGCGATCACTTCCAAAATAGAATATCCCCGGCTGGTTCCAACGTTGAAAGCCTCGCCTGCTACGCGAGCAATTTCCTCCAGCGCGCGCAGGTGCGAGTCGGCGATATCGAGAACATGAACGTAGTCGCGGACACAGGTGCCGTCCGGAGTGGGATAGTCGGTGCCCATCACCTCCACTTGCCGTGTCGCGCCAATGGCAGCGTCCAAGACCCGCGGGATCAAATGCGTTTCCACACGGTGGGCTTCGCCACGTTCGGCGGAAGCTCCGGCGGCGTTGAAGTAACGCATGGTGACGTAGTCAAGGCCGGTGTAGGCGCGATAGTCAGCAAGAATCTGCTCAAACACAAGTTTGGATTTTCCGTAGGGGTTGATGGGGGACTTGCGATGATCTTCAGGAATGGGCACGACGTCAGGTTCGCCGTAGGTCGCCGCCGTGGATGAAAAGATGAGTTTTTTTACCCCATGGCGAGTCATGGCATCGAGAAGGTTCACGCCCGCCGCGACATTGGCGGCGTAAAAAGTGCTGGGCTCGCGAACGGATTTGGCCACCACAGACTCACCGGCAAAATGCATCACCGCGTCAATTTTGTGCAGCGAGAAAACATCTTCAACCTGCGAGCGGATGCCGAGGTCAGCGTGGCAGAAAGCGGCGGCGGCGGGCACGGCGGCGCGATGCCCTTCCTGCAGATTGTCCAGAACCACGACATCGTAGCCGCGCGCGAGCAGCACTTCGGTGCAGACACTTCCGATATACCCGGCTCCGCCAGTGACGAGAACTTTCAACGAACGCTCCCCCTGAAAAATTATGTGGAATAGAAAAATATACGCAATGGAAACGCTAACAGAACGGGGGGGCAGTGTCAGCAGTGGCAGAGACGCGAGGCTAGTCTTTTGAAGTGACGCGCCAGTTGAGTTTCCAATTGGTGCCATAGTTCCAGACGGTGACGATCGCGATAGCGATGAGGTTGGCGGCATAGCGGTTCATATGCAGCTTGTTGAATTCAAAGTTGAGGATGAGCACGTTGAGGAGCAGGCCAAACGCACAGATGGCGTTGAACTTTAGAAAACGCTTCAGGCGCTGCCCGAATTGATTCTGGCCGCGGGAGATTTCGGCGAAGGTCCACAAATCGTTCCAGACGAAATTGTTGATGAGCGCGGCTTCGGAGGCGAGAATTTTGCTGCGCGTCAGGCCCCAATGCAAAGTGGAAGGATCGCTCAAAAGATAGAGGAGGCCCATATCAATGACGACGCCGCTGAGGCCGACGAGGCAGAAGCGGAAAAAGGAAGAAGACTTCAGGAGATGCAGGCGAATGCGCAGCAAGTGCTGAAAATATTCCAGATAAATGCGATTGGTAACTTTGCTGGCGCCTTCGACGCGCTCGCGGAAGACGTAAGGGACTTCAGAGATCCAGCGAACTTTTCCGCGACCCAGCACTTCAATCAGAATTTTGTAGCCCAAAGGATTTAATTCCCGTCCCGCGATGACGTCGCGCGAAATCATGAAATAACCGCTCATAGGGTCGCTTACACGCGCGGTCACTTCCGGCAGGATGGCCAGGCCGATCAATTGGGCGCAGCGGGAAATGATGCGCCGCGCCAGACTCCAGTCGCTGACGCCCCCGCCTTCCACGTGCCTGCTGGCGATAGCCAGATCGGCGCCGCGCGCAATCTCGGACCAAAGTTTCTCCGTGACCTCCGGGGGATGCTGCAGGTCGGCGTCCATCACGCCGAGTACCCGGCCGCGGGCAACTTGCCAGCCGCGAATCACGGCGGTGGATAAACCGCGTTCGGTCTGCCTGCGCACTACGACGATTTGAGGAAAAATCTCTGCGACCTGCTCGGCCTTCTCCCAGGTGCGATCCGGACTGTCGTCATCCACCACGATGATTTCGTAATGGAGGTCTGCAACGGAATCGAGGTGGGCCATGAGCTGCTCGAGCACCGCGACGATATTTTTAGCTTCGTTGAAAGTGGGGAGCACGATGGACAGATCGGTGCGCGGGTCGGCGTCGAGGGGAACGACGAGCAGGGACAGCGGGCTTGGCATAGGCGCAGCAGCAATTTCTGGCATGGCGTAAGTACTGACCGGCTGTGTGCCTCAGGTTACAGCTAGCCTGATACAGCAGCCTGAAAAGCTTATTTTGAATTGGCGGCGAAGTCGAACATTCGGCAGGCGTAGTTTCTTAAAGAAGTAATGACCGGTGCGCGACAGGCACACCCGGCACTGCGGAAAAGCGCTGGGGGCAGTGATAAATTTGTCTCACGGAGAGGTTTCGCAGCGCGCGATGCCTACAGTGGCACAGCCTGTGCTCTAACATTCATGATTATCCTTCCCGCCGCAGCGCTGTTGTTGTTCTTTCTGATCCTTCGAAAAAAAGACCTGGATTCGCGGAGAGCGTTTCTTGGCGCGGCCACGTTCTGCGGGGCCAGCCTGGTGTTAATGACGGAGATTTTAAGTATTCCACGGCTGGTGACTCGCCGGGGCGTAGCAATTTCCTGGCTGGTGCTGGCGCTGGTGAGCGCGCTGGTGTACGTAAAAGGCAAAGCGGTGAAGGCGCCTGAGCAGGAGGCGGCCGGTTCGGAACCCGCTTACGAACAGCTGGACATGACGATGCGAGCGCTGGTGTGCCTGACGGGAATGATCATCGCCATGGTAGGCATCACCGCACTGTTGGCGCCGCCCAGCGGAATCGACGGGATGACGTACCACATGCCGCGCGTGGCCATGTGGATTCAGAATCACAACGTACAATTTTTTCCCACGCGCAACTACACCCAATTGATTTATGGGGCCTTCGCGGAATATTCCATGATGCACACGATTCTGCTGTGGGGCGGCGATCGTTTCGTAAATATGGTGCAGTTTTTTTCTTTCGTGGGTTGCGCAATCGCCGTGTCGTACATCGTGAAGATGCTGGGAGGCGGAAGGCGCGCACAGGCGCTGGCGTTCCTGATTTCGATCACCATTCCGGAAGGAATTCTGGAGGCTTCCGGGCCAATGAACACGTATGTAACTTCGTTCTGGATCGCCACGACGACGGTATTTCTAATGGCGTTCAATGAGGAAGCGAGCTGGCTCAACACTGTTTGCGTGGGGCTGGCGGCGGGGCTGGCGATATTTACGAAAGGCACCACGTACATCGTGCTGCCATTTTTTGTGCTGATCTGCTGGTGGATCGGGACGCGCGCTTCGCGAATCGTATTCCTAAAACGCTGCGTGGTATTTGTCGCGCTGATCCTGGTGATCAATGGGCCGCAGTATCTGCGAAATTACCGGTTTGATGGCTCACCTTTAGGAGTGCCGCTGAACTACGGGCAGCTACAGTTGACGGTTCAAGATATCGGGGTGCGAAGCACGCTGGCGAATATTCTTCGCAACATATCTTTTCATACGACGACTCCGTTGGAATCCGTGAATTTGAAAATTGAGCAAGGCTATCGCGCCGCGATACAAGCGATCGGAGTAGATCCAGATGATCCGCGTCAGGTCATCTGGGAAAAGCCCTTCGTGTTGAATCACCTGTCATTCCAGGAATTGCTGGCGGGAAATCCGTTGCACTTCCTCGCGCTGCTGGCAGCGCTGGGAATTGTTTTTGTGAGATTCAGGGATACCGCCAATCGAATGCTGTTCTGGTACGCGACAGGAATGACGGTGGCGTTTGTAGCCTTCTGCGCAATTTTGAAATGGCAGCGATGGTCGAGCCGATTCCACTTACCATTTTTTGTGATGGGCGCGGTATTGATCGCGCTGGCGTTCACGCGGTATTTTCCCCGCAGGGTAGTTTCGGCGGTGGGGATAGCGCTGGTTTGCTGTGGACTGGTCTATGGAGCGATGAATCGTTACCGAGCGCTGGTCCCGGTGGGACACATTGAAAGCGCCTACCGGCCAAGATCAGTGATGTATTTTGCGTATGACCTCGATAGATATGCGCCTTCGTATATATCCGCGGCAGACGCGGTGAACCAGACCAAGTGTGCCAGCGTGGGGATTGATTCGTACACGGAGTTGAGCGATCCGGAGATCAAAGATGGGCCGGATTCGTTCATTACTTACCCGTTGTTCGCGATGATCCATGCGGACGGACAAAAACGGCGGGCATTTTTTTCCGGAGTGCAGAATTTGACGGCGCGTTTTGCTGAACAGCAGCCGCATGCGCCGGCTTGCGCGATCATCTGCCTGGATTGCGCCAGGGTGCCAGCCAAGTTTGAAGAGTACCGTGCGCTGCCAAACCGTTCGGTGTTTGATGGAATTGTGGTGTTTACAGCGGCGGGCCAAGAGGCAGCTGTGAAGTAGAAATGTTTCTCGAAGCTTAGTTCTGGGCGAGGCGGCGTTGGAAGGTCAGCAGGATGAGGTCGGCGCGGCGGCGTACACCGAATTTGTTGAGCAGGTTGGATACGTGAAACTTTACGGTGCGCTCGGCGATGTTGAGGCGGCTGCCAATCTCTTTGTTGGAGAGGTTTTCTAGGAGCGAATCGAGAACTTCCTGCTCGCGCCGGCTTAAATTGGTTACGGTATCGGATTTGAGGCGACGGCCTTGTCCGGTGAGGATGGAGTCCACGAAACCGGAGAGAAGCTGACGCGGAACCCAGAAACCGCCGCTGGCTACCAGGGGCAAAGCGCGAATGAGTTGGTCGCGAGCCTCGACGTAGGTCAGCAGGCCTTTGACACCCAGGCGCAGAAGCGAGTAGCTGTTGGTCTCGTTGTGCTGTTCCCCGACGACGATCAGGCGAGCTTCCGGCGCGCGCTCCATCAGATTGGCGAGTAGCGCTCCGGTGGCCGGCTTGGAGGCGTGCGCGTCAATAACATAGACTTGCGCGGGAGGCGGCTCAAAACTGCGCAGATCGGGAGCCAACATGGACTCGAGCTGCGAAGAGATGACCTTGAAATCGGCTTTAGCGAGAATGCGTTCGAACTCGCCCAGGACCAAAGGATGGGGCGAAAGGATGCAGACACTAAGTTTAGGATTTGCGCGTTTTGTAGCCACAGTT
>JBBRPU010000062.1:0-13517 GCA_038227545.1 Candidatus Acidiferrales bacterium | reverse complement strand
TGGTTTGGTCTGGGAAATCTTCCCAGAGCTCCCGGCACCTGGGGTTCACTGGGAGGAGCCGCGCTCGCCATCCTCATGGCCTGGCTGAATTTTCGCTACCACGCCACCACCGCATCGCATCCGGAAAATAATTTTGCGACCTCCGGTTTGCACGTCTCTTACGCCGAAATTGCCGTCGCCCTGCTAATCTCCATCATCGGCGTAATCGTCGCCACCCGCGCCGCGCGTTATGCGCAAGTCGAAGACCCGCAATGGGTCGTCATTGACGAAGTCTCCGGCCAGCTCATCACCTACTATTTATTTTTCTGGGTCTTGCCCCTCAACTGGAAAAGTTGGCTCCTCGGCTTTATACTTTTTCGCATCTTCGATATCTGGAAGCCCTTCCCCGCGCGCCAACTCGAGCGCCTCCCCGGCGGCTGGGGCATCATGGCCGACGACTGGATGGCCGGCATCTACGCTGCAATTGTCTTGCGTGTCGCGTTACACTTCAGGGTGCTATGAAAGTCGGCTTGGGATTCGGCGCCTCCGCCGAAAAGAACGGCAGTCCCCGCATCGAACGAGTCGCGCCGGCCGCGGCCATTCCCGGCGGCGAAATTACCATTCATGGTAGCGGCTTCGTTGCGCGCGCGCAGTCGCGCCCGCTGGTGCGTTTTGGCGATGCCGAAGCTACCCTGGCGCTGTCCAGCGGCAAGCGCCTCATCGCTCGCGTCCCCGATGGAGCCACCGGCAATCTCGTGCGCGTCACCTCCGCGGATCACGAAAGCCAGCCGCATCCCGTAGCCATCGGCTTGCAGATCGCCGACAATCTCCATCCCGTCGGCAATCCCGCGGTAGACGCTAACGGAAATATCTACGTAACTTTCAGCGGCACGCGCGGCCAGCGCGTCCCCGTCTCCCTTTACAAAGTCACCGCCAACTACAGCATCAAGCCTTTCGTCACCTCGCTGATCAATCCCACCGGCCTCGCCGTGGACCGCGCCGGAAATTTGTTTGTCTCCTGCCGCCACGACGGCACCATTCATCGCATCACCCCCGACGGCCGCAGCGAAGAGTGGATCGAAGGCATGGGTGTAGCCACCGGCATCGCCTTCGACAAAGACGAAAATCTCTACGTTGGCGATCGCAGCGGTACCATTTTCAAAATCAGTCCCACGCGCGAAATTTTTGTCTTCGCCACTCTCGAGCCGTCTTTCGCGGCGTATCACCTGGCGTTTCATCCTAGCGGCGACCTCTACGTCACCGGCCCCACCACTTCCAGTTTCGATCGCGTCTATCGCGTCACCCAGGGCGGCGATGTAAGTATTTTCTATCGCGGACTCGGCCGCCCGCAGGGCCTGGCTTTTGATCGCGACGGCAATCTCTATGTCGCGGGCTGTCACGGCGGACATCGCGGCATCGTGCGCATCACTCCGCAGGGCGAACCCGAAATGGTGCTCAGTGGTTCCGGTATTGTTGGCCTCGCGTTGCAGCCCTCCGGCCGCGCCATCGTCGCCACCATCAACGCGCTCTTCACGCTCGACTGGGAAGTTCGCGGCTTGCCCCTGAACGGATAACCACACCAGATGAAAGCTGAAATTATCGCTGTCGGTTCAGAGTTGCTTACTCCGGACCGGCTGGACACCAATTCCCTGTTTCTCACCGAAGAGTTGAACAAGCTCGGCATTGAAGTCGTGCGTAAAACCATAGTCGGCGATGACCCGAAAGATTTGCGCGATGCCTTTGCCGGCGCTATCGAGCGCGTGGAGCTGGTGATTTCCTGCGGCGGCCTCGGTCCCACCTCCGACGACCTCACACGCGAAACCGTAGCCGACCTCCTCGGCCGGAAACTTCAGCGCGATGACCGCATCGTGCACGCTATCGAGGCGCGCTTCCGCAGCTTTCGCCGCGAAATGCCCGAAATTAATATTCGCCAGGCTATGGTTCCCGAAGGCGCCGAAGCGCTCGACAATCCTAATGGCACCGCGCCCGGCTTGTGGATCGAAACCGGCGATCGCGCCATCGCTTTGCTTCCCGGACCGCCTCGCGAGATGCGCGGAATTTTTGAGTCCGCCATCGCTCCCCGCCTGACGCGCCGCGCTACCGGCGTGCGACTTTTTCATCGCGAGCTCCGCGTCACCGGCTTGGGCGAATCGCACGTTGAGCAGCGCATCGCGCCGATCTACAAACGCTACGAGCAGGTCATCACCACCGTGCTCGCCGCGCCCGGCGAAGTGCAGATTCACCTGCGCATCTGGAGCGACAACGCCGCCGAATCCAAAAAAACGCTCGACGAAATCGAGCGCGGCTTTGACATCGCCCTCACCGACAGAATTTTTTCGCGCAACGGTCAGTCGCTCCATGAAGTCGTAGCCCGCGAACTCACTCTCAATAACACCACCATCGCCACCGCCGAAAGTTGCACCGGCGGTTTGCTCGCGCAGCGCCTCACCAGCATTGCCGGCAGCTCAACTTATTTCCTTGGCGGCGTGGTTTGCTACAGCAACGAACGCAAAACTGCCTGGGCCGATGTGCCTCCGGAGCTAATCGCTGCCAAAGGCGCGGTCAGCCCTGAAGTAGCGGCCGCCCTCGCCGACGGCATTCGCCGCCGCGTCGGCAGCATGATCGGTGTCGGCGTCACCGGAATTGCCGGCCCCGGCGGCGGCAGCGAAGAAAAACCGGTTGGCACCGTACACATCGCGCTCGCTCACACCGGCGGAATCGCGGAGCGCGCGGTCACCTTGCCCGGCGATCGCGATTCCATTCGCTGGCAGGCTTCCCAGGTCGCGCTCGACATGATTCGCATGCATTTCCTCTACAATGGCGGCGAAGCCGGAATGTCCGGCAAAGGCCCGGGGCGCGTTACCAAAAGGGCTGGCTTTTAACGAGGCGTGAGCGATGCGTTTGTTTGTCGCGCTGGAAATTCCCGATAACGTGCGAGAGAGACTTGCCGCGCTGCAGAAACAGATGCGTGTCGATAAGCTCGACCTGCGCTGGGTGCCTCCGGAAAATTTTCACGTAACCTTAAAATTTATCGGCGAGGCCACCAGCACCGAGCTGGAAGCAATAAAATCCGAGCTAGGTGGTGTGCGCCCGGAAGGCCCGGTGCGCGCTACTTTTCGCGGCCTGGGATATTCCTGGAGCGCCCGCCGTGGCGGAATTTTTTGGGTCACTATGGAAGTCACCGAAACTATGAAAATGCTCGCGGCGCAAATTAACCGCCGCCTTGAGCGTCTCGGCATCGCCGCCGAAGAGCGCGATTTTCTCCCACACCTCACGCTGGCGCGCTTCAAGCGCCCCAACGCGCTTCCCGCCATTCGCGCCGCCATCGAAGCGCATCAAAACCGCGAATTCGGCTCCCTGCTTTCCGAAGAACTTCACCTGGTCGAAAGTAAACTTGGCCCCGGCGGCTCAAAATACCTTACGGCGGCCTCTTTCCGATTTGCCCGTGCGGCCAACGTATAAGCATGTTTGGAATTCCCATCACCATGATCGGCACTGTAGTGGCCGCTTATCTACTCGGATCCATTCCCTGGGGTATTCTCGTCACCAGTGTTTTTCGCCGCACCGATATCCGCCAAGCTGGCAGCGGAAATATCGGCGCCACCAACGTGGCCCGCGTCGCCGGACCCGCCGCCGGAATTCTGACCCTGTTCCTCGACGCCGCCAAAGGCTACGCCGCGGTGTGGATCGCGGGCCGCTATTCGAACGAGAGTGCCACTTGGATGATGCTTGCCGGGCTGGCCGCCCTGATCGGTCACTGTTTCCCCATTTGGCTGAATTTCAAAGGCGGCAAGGGAGTCGCCGCCGCGCTGGGCGTTTTTCTCGCGCTGTGTGCGCCGGCGGCCCTCTCCGCGCTGGCCATTTTTGGGCTAGTCACCGCTTACTGGAAATACATCTCGCTCGGCTCCATGTCCGCTGCCGCCGCCATGCCGCTGCTCATATACTTTCTGTGGGCGCCGCCGCACGCGCCGCCCACCACAGTCATTTTTGGCACCATGGCCGCTGCGCTTCTCATTATTTACAAGCATGACGCAAACATCCAGCGCCTCGTGGAAGGTGTCGAGCCAAAATTTTCCGCCGGGAAAGCCGACAAATCCGAATGACAAAAATAGCCATCCTGGGCGGCGGCAGTTGGGGAACGGCCCTCGCCATTGTTTTATCCCGCAGCCACAAACCTCACGACATTTCCTTGTGGATGCGCGACTCGGTCCCCGCTGAAATAATAAACAAATCTCGCGAGAATCATTTGTACCTGCCCGGATGCCCCGTGCCCGCGGGCGTGCAAATCTCCAATGATCTCGCCGAAACTCTAATGAACGCCGATATCGTCGTCGGCGCCATGCCTGCAGCTCACGCACGCGAAATCTACTCGCGCGTTTTACCATTCATTTCCAATGCATCCCCGGTTTTTGTCAGCGCCACCAAAGGTCTGGAGCCGTCGACACACTTACGCATGAGCGAGCTATTGGCGCAGCTCTTCGGAAAGCTTTCGCCGCCGCCGCAAATTGCTGTGCTCTCCGGACCGTCGTTTGCTCTCGAAGCTGCTCGAGAAGACCCCACGGCAGTAGTCATCGCCTCTCAACAGGAAAGTTGCGCCGCTCTAATCCAGCAGGAATTTGCCGGCCCGCATTTCCGCATCTACACCAACGAAGATGTCGTCGGCGTGGAGCTAGCAGGGGCCATGAAAAACGTAATCGCCATCGCCGCGGGTGCCTGCCAGGGGCTCGGCCTCGGTGCCAATGCCATCGCCGCTTTAATCACCCGCGGCCTCGCGGAAATGTCTCGCCTCGCCTTAGCCCTCGGCGCCCGCCCCGAAACTCTCAGCGGCCTCGCCGGACTTGGCGATCTGGTCCTCACCTGCACCGGCGTATTAAGCCGCAATCGTCAACTGGGAATTGAGCTTGGCAAAGGCCGCGCCCTACACGAAATTCTCGCCAACACCCGCACCGTCGCCGAAGGCGTGGGAACATCCGCCGCTCTACTCGCGCTCGCCGCCGAACACCACATCGAGCTACCCATCACCGCCCAGGTAGACGCCATCCTGCACCACGGCAAATCCCCGCGCGAAGCCATCACCGAAATCATGGACCGCCCCCAGAAACGCGAATAAACGTCCAGCCTCCGCACCCCCGCCCAAATCTGTCCGTCAGTACAGTATTAATCATCTTACCTGATTAGTAATATCACCTATGACCGCCGAACTTCGTTCGAAAACTTCCCACCACCTCCGTTCCTGCGGTGATCCATCGAACAAAGCGCTCACCCCAGCTCAACCGACCAACCAAAAAAACGCGGCGGGACTGCCCGCGGTGGCGGGTGCCCCACCCTCAGTTTTTTGGAGGGTAGGTCTCGGAACGTGGATCCGAGAAGCATCAAGCAACAAGCAGATAAGTGGATTGGCATTTGTCCGTGTGCATCTGTCGGTGCAACGTCCCGCCAAGACTCTCGCGATCTCGCCCGCTCCTGGGCCCTTCAATAGCTCCGCTCCCGATATGGTCGACCAAACCTTCTCTACGAACATCTCGACCATCGCCACGAAAATCGCTCAACAGCTTACGAACTCTTGCGTTCTCACTCGCTCTTGCTCTTTTTATTTGTCCCGTATTTTCAACAACTTCCACACTCTTGCTCGCTCTTGCGTGACATTTGTGCAGCCCTTACTCCTGTACTCTCAACATCTTCCGAACTCTTGGGCCAAAAGGGTAGGGGGTAATTTCAAATTGTCCCGGCCAGCCTCTACAAAATGCGCTCTGCGAGCCCCGCCCGCTCGCCCCACCCGTCCTTTCCGAAGGGTGGGGCCTCTTGCAATAAGGTTAAAGCTCCCAGAAATGACATCCAATCTCTGCATACGTCTCCTCCAGCAAGATTCCCCGCGTAGTACCTTCGTTCCAGTTGCACATGCGCCACGCGCGTCCGCACTCTCCCACTCCTCCACCAAGCCTTCCCCTAAAATAGAGTCTGGCCATGGCTATCAATCTCCAGGTCGTTTGGGAACGTCTGCGCACCGGACGAGTACGCATCCTGTGGCTCGTACTCGGCGCCCTGCTGCTGGTCAGCGCCGTCCCTATCGGCCTGTATCATCGCCAGGTTTTGCATCTCAGCCAGGGCAAGCTGGCCGACACCGAACGCGTGCAGCAGACCGATCTCACGCGCTCGCTCTCTCAGGAAATTCAATTTTTCGAGACCAACCTCACCCAGCAACTCATGAGCGAGCGCCAGATTCTGGCCCTCACCGGCCTCATCGAAAATGTGGAAGACCCCGTTTCCGAGCCCAAAGTCACACGCCTGCTCGAGAATTTCGTGGACAGCAATCGCACCACTTTTCTATATCTGACCGCCGTCGGCCGCTCCGGCAAAGGCACCAGCGCCTCGCAGGGAAACTTTCGCGCCGAGCAGGACCCTTTCGTCGCCAAAGCCTTGCAGCGCGCCTTTGTCACCTGCATGCAGTCTCAGCAGCTGAACGTGGTGAAATTTCGCAGCGATCCTCTGGCGCTCGCTCCCGGCAACCGGCCGGCCTTCGTGATTGCCGTGCCGCTGCGCGACGTCGGAGATCATTTCACCGGCATGCTCGCCGCGGTAGTCTCGCTCGACACTATTCTGCACCGCCTGCAGGACGCCAGCGTGCGCGGGCGCACCGTTTTCGTGGTGGATCATTACGGGCACATCGTGGCGCACCCCGATCCCAAGAATTTCGGTCCCGGAGCCGACGCCACCGGAAATTCACTGGTTACGCAAGTTACCGCGCTGCCCCAGGAGCTGCGCAACACCGAGACGGTGCGCTTCTCCGAAAAAATAAAAAATCGCTCGGTTGAAATGATTGGAACCTACAGCACGTTCCCGGAGGTCAATTGGGCTGTCATCGCCCAGCGCAGCCTCGAAGAGGCTCGCACGGATGCCGGCGTGAACGAACTCAATCGCCAGGCTCTAGCGTTCGTTTCTGTCGTGGTGCTCGCGGCTCTTGGTCTCGGTTATTTTTTCGCCGTGGGTATCAGCGGACCAATTCGCCACCTCGCCGATTCCACCCGCGCCATCAGCCGTGGTGAATTTCATCAGCGCTCGCGGGTGCACGGCGCTTCCGAAATCAGCGAGCTGGCCGAAAATTTCAACAAGATGGCCGGCGACATCGAAGAATACATCGAGCGCCTGAAGCAGGCCGCGGAAGAAAATCGCGAGCTGTTTATCGGCTCCATCCGCATGCTCGCCGCGGCCATTGACGAAAAGGATCCCTACACTCGCGGTCACTCCGGCCGCGTGGCCAAGTACTCCATGGTGGTTGGCCAGGAGTTGGGCTTGTCACCCGAAGTGCTGGACACTCTGCGCATTTCCGCGTTGCTGCATGACGTCGGAAAAATTGGCGTGGAAGACCGCGTACTCAAAAAGCCCGGCGCGCTGACCGCCGAGGAATTTGATTTGATGAAGCAGCACACCATCAAAGGCGCCAACATCATGCGCCCCGTTTCGCAGCTGAAGGAAATGCTGCCGGGTATCGAGTTGCATCACGAACATATGGACGGCCGCGGCTATCCGTACGGCTTGCCTGGCCCGCAGATTCCCATGATGGCGCGCATCATCGGCGTCGCCGATACCTTGGACGCCATGACCACCAACCGCCCTTACCAGACGGCGATGGATATTGATTTCGCGATGAATCGCATCAAAACTTTAGCGGGCACAAAGTTTGATCCCGAAGTGGTCGCCGCACTCGAATCCGCGATTGCCGGGGGCAAACTGCGCCTGAGCGCCGTCGAAGTACAGGTCTGAGGCATTTCATTTTACTTGCCGTTTTTTTTCGACTCGCCATCGGCCGCAGCGCTTAAACGCGTAGCGCCAGCCACCGCCGACACGCTTCTGCTACAATTTCTCCACGGCCACAAACGCGGCCTTCAATCGTATGATTTCACTCTTCGGGCCTCCCGAACCGACACTTCTCGACAAGCTGAAAACTTCCGTCAGCAAGACCAAAACGGTCCTGTCGGAAACCGTAGACACTATTTTTCAGGGCGAGCGCCAAATAGATCCCGCGCTCCTGAAACAGTTGGAGACGGCGCTGCTGTCCGCCGATCTGGGCGTCACCCCCACGCGAGAAATTCTGGATGCTGTGCGCGAAAAGATGGATCGCCACACCCTTTCCAATGGTGAAGAGCTGAAGCGCGAAATCAAATCGCAGATCGTGCGCATCCTGACGGAGCCCAAAGGCGCCGACGCCTGGAAACAAGGGACGGCTTACAACGGCGGCATGTCCAGCATCGCGGCGGCTACCGGCGGCTCGCTGCACAATCAGGCGAATGCCGCGGTGGCGAACGGTAGCGGCCCACGTGTAATTTTTGTGGTGGGCGTGAATGGCGCGGGGAAAACCACCAGCATCGGAAAGCTCGCGAATAGATTGAAGCAGGAAGGGTCGAGTGTGGTGCTCTGCGCCGCCGATACCTTTCGCGCTGCAGCCATCGAGCAGCTGGAAATCTGGGCGCAGCGCAACGGCGTTGAAGTGATCAAGCAGAAATTCGGGGCGGATCCTGCCGCGGTGGTGTACGACGCCATGGCCGCGGCGAAGTCGCGCGGAGCGGATGCGGTGATTGTGGATACTGCGGGCCGGCTGCACACGAAATCAAACTTGATGGCCGAGCTGGAAAAAATGAAACGCACGGCAGCAAAAGTAATTCCCGGCGCGCCGCACGATGTGCTGCTGGTGATGGACGCGACGACTGGACAGAATGGCCTGGCCCAAGCGCGTGAATTTACACATGCGGTGGGAGTTACCGGAATAATTCTCACCAAGCTGGATGGCACCGCGAAAGGCGGAATCGTGGTGGCTATCGCGCGCGAACTGCGATTGCCGATTCGCTTTGTGGGCACCGGGGAACAAATTAACGACATGGTGCCCTTCGACGCGCAAACGTACGCCGATTCCCTCTTCAACTAGCCGTGGACGCCAACGCCATCGGGTACATGCAGCGCGCCTTAGCCCTGGCGCGTAAAGGCACGGCGCTGGCCAGCCCCAATCCTATGGTGGGTTGCATGCTGGTGCGCGACGGTCAAATTGTTGGCGAAGGATTTCATCAGTATGAGTGGCGTGATCACGCGGAAGTAGTCGCGATTAAATCCGCGGGAGAAAAATCGCGGGGCGCGACGATGTACGTCACGCTGGAGCCCTGCAATCACACTGGACGCACCGGGCCGTGCACCGAAGCGATTATCAAAGCTGGAATACAACGTGTGGTGGCCGCGATTGAAGACCCCAATGCGACAGTGGCGGGGCGCGGGCTCCAACGATTGCGGGATACGGGTGTCGAGGTATTTACCGGATTGATGGAAGAGGAAGCGCGACGATTGAACGAACCGTTTGCGAAATGGATTCGCTCGCGAGTGCCGCTCGTTACGCTGAAAGCGGCGATGACTTTGGACGGGCAGCTGGCGTTGCCGCAGTCCGGAAAACGGAAAAGGTCGACGTGGATTACTTCCGAGGAGTCGCGCGCGGAAGTGCAGCGCATGCGACACGCAGCGGATGCTTTGCTGACGGGGATCGGTACCGTTCTGGCGGATGATCCGTTGCTTAGCGATCGCAGCGGATTGCCGCGCAGGCGCCGTTTGCTGCGCGTCATTGTGGATTCGAAGTTACGAATTTCGCCGCGCGCGCGCATCGTAAAGACCGTTGACGATGATTTGCTGGTGTTTACCGGCGCGAGTCTGAAATGTGCGAAGGCGCGCGCGCTGCAAAAAGCGGGCGTTGAAGTTGTAACGGGAAAAGTGCGCAAGGGCAGAGTGGATTTGACGGACGTGTTGAAACAGTTGGGCAAGCGCGAGATTCTTAGCGTGCTTCTCGAAGCTGGTAGCGCTTTGAATGGCGCGGCGCTGGGGGCAGATGTGGTGGACAGATTTTTTTTGTTTTACGCTCCGAAATTTGCGGGTACTACGGATGTGCCTTTCGCTGAAGCTGTCAAATTGAAGCAAGCGCCGTTGCGCGATTTAGCGATTCGGCAATTTGGACCGGATTTTGCGGTCGAGGGGTTGCTTCACGATGTTTACGGGGATCATTGAACATATTGGCGTGATTGATTCGCTCGGGCTGAGTTGCGCGGGCGGGCGCGTGAGCATTCTTGCGCCGACACTGGCTGGCGCGCTGGCGGTGTCGAAAAGCATTGCCGTAAATGGGTGCTGCCTGACGATCACCGAGATCAGTGGCGATAAGTTTTACGCCGATCTCTCCGGCGAGACCGTGAACAAGACAAGTTTCGGGGCGACCGGCGGGTTGAAAAATGGCGCGCGGGTGAATCTGGAGCAGCCGCTCACGGCCGGGAAAGAATTTGGCGGGCATTTCGTGCTGGGGCATGTGGATGATATCGGGCGCGTGATCGAATTGCGGGAAGAGAGTTTTGGAAGCAACAGCTGGAAGCTTGGCGTGGAGGTGCCGCTGCAGTTTGCGCGCTACGTTGTTTCTAAAGGATCGATCACTGTGGATGGGATAAGTCTTACGGTGGCGAACTGGGATGGGCGGGTGGCGGAAGTGGCGGTGATTCCATTTACGTTTGCGCACACGAATTTGCGGGATCGCGTTGTGGGGGATGTGGTGAATCTGGAGGCGGATGTGTTGGGGAAATATGTTGAGCGGTATCTGGAGGAGCGGGAGAAACGCTCGAGCTGATCTTAGCGGCAACAGTTAGGCATAGGGCAGACACAGCAGGTTCCTCACCCGCCTGTGGAAGGCGGCGGGTTCGGAATGACATGCTTCGTTTGGATGCAGCGGGAGAAAAACTTGGCGCGTAGCAAAGACTAAGGGTCGCAGCTACGCGAGGCATCCAGGAGAGGTTCCTCCACTGCGCAAGCCGACAACTTCGCCGAGCGAAGTTGAGGAAAAAGCATCGGCTCGCTCCGGTCGGAATGACAATTTTTTGGTGTGAGGTAAAAGTCACGCGGGCCCGAAGGGCTCACGCCTACGGCTTAGGCGGTGCGGGATTTGTCGCGGACGCCGCGGAAATAGAGGATCAGGCCCAGGGCTACCGAGGTTACTGTGCCGCCGATCAGTTTTAGCTCGAAGCCGAGTTTGTTGGAGGAGTCGCCGGGCGGGATTAGCGACAGGACAATTCCGGCGAGCACGACGAAAAAGCCCAGGCCGCTGGCGATCCAGACGCCGACTTTACCTCCGGGGATCAGCACCGCTTGCGGATTTTCAAGGCGGTCCTTGCGGCTGGCGAGCTTGATGGCCGCGGCGTACATGTACATGAAGGGGATGAAGTACAGGATGATGGCGGCATCCACTAGGAACTGATAGGCGCCGCGCGTGGTTTCGTTGAATTGGCTGAAGAGCAGCACCAGCGCCGAAACGCCGGCCTGCACAAGAATTGAAACGTAAGGCGTTTTCCATCGCGGATGAATTTTTCCGAAGGCGGCGGGCAGGTAGCGGTCGATTCCGACGACGAAGGGCACGCGGGCGATGCCGGCGACGGTGCTGCCGACTCCGCCGGCATTGCCCACGGAAACAAACAGCGCGGCGATCACGCCGACAAATCCAATTCGCAGAGCCGTGGAACCGTGGGTGATGGCCTGGAACACGCCGCTGGTGGTGGAGACTTGTTCGGCGGGGATGAGCGAGAGGACGGCGAAGGTACCGATGATGTAAATCGTGGCGATGAGAACTCCCGCGCTGAGCACGGCGCGTGGGAGGGTGCGTCGCGGATTGCGGATTTCATCGCTCATGGCAGAAACCAGCTCGAGGCCGGTAAAAGCGAAAGCGATCTGTGACCAGAAGTTGACGGTGTCGAGGCTCCAGTGGGGCATCATGTTGGCCCAGGTGAAGTGCGTGACGGAGCCGTGGTGAAAATAGAGGATGGCGGCAATGGCCACGAGCATGAGTAACGGAATGTAGGTGGAAACTCCGCCGGCGTTTTGCAGCCACTTGCCAATGTTCAAGCCGATGATGTTCATCACCACGGCAACGGCCAGCAGTATGAAAGAACCAGTCAAGAGGAAAGTGCGGTCCTGCGCCAGCGCGGCGCCGCCGGAGCCGGCGAGATAACCGCTCATCGCGGTGCTGGCGAGCAATAAACCGGGGAAATAAAAAACGGTGTAAATCCAGTAGGTCCAGCCAGCGACGAAACCGTGGAAATCGCCGAAGGCTTCCTTGGACCACACGTACAAGCCGCCTTCATTGGGAAAGCGCGAAGATAATTCGTTGATCACCAGCGCAGTGGGGACGAAAAAGAAAAGCGCGGCCAACACCCAAAGGCTGATGGAAGACGTGCCATTGTGCGCGGCGGCGGCGACCCAGCGAGGGCCCAGGACGGTGGCGATATTGAAAAGCAGCACATCCCAGAAACCCATTTCCTTGCGGAGCTGCTTGATGGGGTTCGCGGAGGCGACTGTATCTTCGCTCAAAGGGTGACATCCATGGCGGGAATTAATTCATCTTGCGCGAGGAAGTTTTGCAGGAAGGGATCCTTGGAATTCTCGAATTTTTTCCAGGTGCCGAAGAAAGATACCTTACCTTCCTGGAGAAATATGACGGAATCGGCAAGTTTTTTGGCGAGATGGGTGTCGTGAGTCACCACGATGGAAGTTTTGTGGAAAGCTTCTTTCAAACGCAGGATTAAATCGCCCATGTGCGCGGCCATGATGGGATCCACCATGGTAGTGGGTTCGTCGTAGAGAATGGCTTCGGGATTTTGCGCGAGAGAACGGGCGATAGCTACGGCGCGGCGTGCGCCGGTGGAAAGTTCACCGGGCAATTTATCGAGGGAATCTTCCACCTCCAGCGTTTTAGCCAGTTTTTCGACGTACGCAGCAATGTCGTCGTCATTGAGGCCGGGCTGGTCTTCCAGTGGAAAGGCGATATTTTCGCGAACGGTGAGTGAATCAAACAGCGCGCCAGACTGAAAAACCATGCTGACTTTGCGGCGCACGGCTTGAAACTCTTCTTCGGTCCAATCGGTGACGTCCTGGCCGTCTATAAAAACCTGCCCGGAGTCGGGCTTAAGAAATCCGAGGATATGTTTCAGTGAAACGGATTTGCCGACGCCGCTGCGGCCCATGATCACGCAGGTCTCGCCGCGTCTTACGAAGAAGCTGACGTGATTCAGAATGAGCGGACCGCCAAAACCTTTGCAGACATCGCGGAATTCAAAATAGTTGGGACTTTCCTCTTGGTCCGGGGTGCTGACGGTTTGCAGTTCGGAAGTTTCGGCGGGAATGAGTGGCTCCGGTATGGGCGGGATCTCGCCTTCCGGATTTGGATCGAGGGACTTGTCGTAGCTCAAGATTTTTGCGTCTCCCACAAGCGCTGCGCTTCGACGAAATCGGCGGGCGTGTTCATGTTCCAGAATAAGCGCCCTGCGCTATCAAATCGTTTCCAGGCGGACTCGTCAAGCACTTCCGTGGGCAGTTGTTTCAGGGCGGCAGTGACTTTTCGAATGCCGCTGTCGAAGACAGTTTTTAGCGCATCAGCAGCATCGGTGCGGTAGCAGGCGCATAGCGGTTCCGGGCCGTGAGCCGAGTGCGGGAGGATGACCTGAGTTTCCGGAGCGGTGGTGCGCGCGCGATCGGCAAGA
>JBBRPU010000061.1:0-13753 GCA_038227545.1 Candidatus Acidiferrales bacterium | reverse complement strand
CCGATGGTCTGATCGAAAATTTCGTTGGCGGTGCCGTGGTAATGCGCCTGCCAGTTCGCGGGATTGCCATACTGGTCGGGATAAAAATACTTCCCGGGATCGGCGGCGACCATCTGCTGAACGCGGCGAATGGCGCCGTCAGTGGCTTCGTCGCCCGGCGTCATTTCCAGTTGCGCGCCATAGGCGGTGAGCATGCGCTTGCGTTCCTGCGAGGCGCTATCCGGCAGGCACAGGGTTACGGGATAACCGAGCGCGGCGCCAATCATGGCGTAGGCGATGCCGGTGTTTCCACTGGTGGCGTCAATGATAGTTTTGCCGGGGCGCAAGGCGCCGCTCTTGAGGCCGGCATCAATCATGCTGAGTGCGGGGCGGTCCTTCACCGAGCCCCCAGGATTAAACCACTCGGCCTTGCCGCAAATCTCTACATGCGCGAATTCGCGGCCGATACTGGCGAGCCGCAGCAGCGGAGTGTTTCCAATGCGCGCGAGAATGGATTCGCCGGCGCGCGGGGATGGCGCCATTTTTTTGCCGGTGGTGGGCGTCATGTGTTGATCACGTACATCGTAGAAATTCACTGTAAGCCTGGGCCATCTGGCCACGATTCGAATCAGAGCTAATTAGATGCCAGAGACGAACGCACAGATATAACCCTATCGTGTGGGTGTAATGATAGTCCGAATCGCCATCGGCCCCAAAATGGGTTGGTGTTGGCGGCGGACAGCGCGGGAAAACACTTATTGGAAACTGGCTTCGACGGCGCGACTGGTCCCAGGGGAAGCGTTTTTCTGAGGCTTCAGAGTAATATCGAGGTTCCAGCAATGCGGACCGGTAACGGAGGTAGAATGCGTAATTTTTCGCGGATTTTGGTGACCGCTCTGCTTGCTGTTTCTATTGCGGGCACTGCTTTGGAAGCCCAGCAAGAACACAGTCATCGCGCGCCTGAAGAACTGGGGACGGTATCTTTTTCGATTTCCTGCCAGCCAAAGGTGCAACGGCAATTCGAACGCGCAGTGGCGCTACTGCACTCGTTTGCGTACGCGGACGCGGAAAAGGCATTTCGAGTCGTAGCGGAGAAAGATTCTAAGTGTGCGATGGCGCATTGGGGCATAGCCATGACGTACTTTCACCAACTGTGGGAGCCGCCTATTTCGCCCAGCGCGATTTCGAACGGCCAGCGAGAGATTCAATTGGCGCAGAGCGACGGTGCCGGCACGGAACGCGAACGCAAATTCATCAACGCTCTGAGCTTGATCTATAAAGATGCCGGCAGTGTGGCATACCGCGCGCGGGCCGCGAATTACGAGCGCGCCATGCAAGAGCTGGCGTCCGAGAATCAAAAAGATGCGGAAACACAGGTGTTTTATGCGCTCGCGCTGCTGGCGAATACATCTCCGGCGGATAAGACCCATGCCAATCAGAAGAAAGCGGCGGATTTGCTTGAGCCGCTTTTTCGCGCTTACCCGCAGCACCCGGGAATCCCGCACTACTTGATTCACGCTTACGACAATGCGGAGCTAGCGCAGAGAGCACTGCCTGCCGCGAAAGCCTACGCGCAGATCGCGGCTTCCACGCCGCACGCGCTGCACATGCCCTCGCATATTTTTACGCGACTGGGCTTGTGGGACGAGTCCATCGCATCCAACGAGGCGGCGAGAAATATGGCGCGCCAGCAAGGCGACATTGGAGAAGAGCTGCACGCCATGGATTACCTGGTGTACGCCTACCTGCAAAGTGGACGGGATGCAGAAGCGGCTCAAGTTATTCAACAATTGAAGGGCATGTCCAAGCTGAAGACCGGCGAATTCAAAGTGGGTTACGCGTCCACGGCGATGCCGATTCGTTACGCGATGGAGCGCGCTCAGTGGGCTGATGCCGCTGCTATCGTTGGGCCCGAGGAAGCTCCGCCATATGTTGCGGCGATTGCCGTGTGGGCCCGAGGGCTGGGGCTGGCGCGGAGCGGGCATTCCGCGGAGGCTCGTGCAGAGGCAGCGCGATTGCGGGAACTTGAATCGCAACTGCGAACGGCCGGCAATGAGTATTGGGCGGGGCAAGTTGATATTTTGACGCGCGAGATTTTGGCCTGGGCATCGCAAGCGGATGGTAAGTCGCAACAGGCCGCCGAGATGTTGCGCGAGGCCGCCGACCTGGAGGACGCCGCTGAGAAATCGCCTGTTACCCCTGGGCCGATTCTTCCGGCCCGCGAACAGCTCGGGTACTTGCTGATGGAGCAGCACCAGGCGGATCTGGCGCTGCAGGAATTTAAGGTTGTGCTTGCCAATGCGCCGGGGCGGCGCGGCGCGTTGCAGGGTGCGGCGCGCGCCTCTGAGCTTGCCAGCAGGAAATAAAGGTGCGCATGCGCGCACGCGCTCTCGGCCGGGAGTTCTATCAATCATTGACGGAGCAGCAGATTCCTCATCCGCCTGGGGAAGGCGGCGGCTTCGGAATGACACGGTTAATAGGGAGGTGGGACATCAGATGGAGAAGTGACGCCCTCTTTGGAAATCGCAAAGGATGCGGCACCTGTCGCAGCAGAATGGAAGACAACTTCTAACGGCGTGGCTTTACAGCCTGGCGCGCCGCATCGTAATCTGAGTGCATCATGTGGAATATCAGCGACAAGTTTGCGCCCAAGGCGATCGAAGGTTTAGCGGCGCTGGGCTTTGCGGTGGGCAGCACGCGCGGGGTGGTGCGCGTGGAAAAGTATGGCGCGGGCGCGGAGTTCCGGCAGTTGCCCGGCGGACATTATTCGTTCACGATTTTGCCGACCATTATGCTGACGGGGCAGTTCACGCGCTTGTGGGATGCCGGCTATCAGAAATTTCTGCTCACCGATGAAGGACTGAAGTTTCCGGCGCTGGCGAGCCATCTGGAAGGGCTGCGCAAATTCAATGAAGAGCTGCGCACCGCGCTGGGGGTGCCTACTTTTTACAACGAGGCGATTGGCTCAGTGAGCCAGGTCAGCGTGTATGACCGTGTGAAAGGCCGCGTCGGCGATGTGCCGGACGAAACGGTTGGCGCGCACAAGCCGGACTCCGGGCACTAGTTTTTTTGATGGCGGATGCTGGCTTTCTGAAATCCACAAACTGAATTTTTGGGTCAGGCAATTTTTTCGCGGGCTTCCTGAAGCTGGCGGCGGAATTGTTGCAGGTTGACGCGATGTTTCGCGGCTTTTTTCCTGCCGATGTAAATTACCGGGATGTCACAGCCGAAGCGCTGCGTCAGCGTGGCGTCACCCTCAATATCAATTTCTCGAACGGTTGCGCCAAACTCGCGGAGCAGCGGCGCGATGGCGGTTTTGGCTTCGTCGCAGAGATGGCAGCCTGCCCGGGTGTAGATGGTCACTTCTGGTGCGGCGCTCTGCGGTTTTGGTTGCGCTGGAGTCATCGTTCGGGGTCCTGATGGCATCTTACCCGGAGGTAGCAGCTCGCCGCCAGCTTAGGTGCGAATGGCTGCGGCGATAAGCAGGCATAATGATTGGCAGAGGTGTCGATTTATGGGACGCGTGGTGGCGTTGATGGACGATATTTTTTTCCAAATGAAAGTGGCGGAGACCGCCAAGCATCTGGGCATGGAATTTAAAGTCGCTGCGAATGCCGAGGCGTTGCTGGGGCTCTTGGAGCCGCGGCCACAACTGGTGATCGTGGACCTGAATGCGCGCAGCCAGCCGATTGCGGCCATCGAGAAATTGCGCGCGGTGGCGCCGGAACTTCGCGTGGTGGCGTTTCTTTCACACGTGCAGCGAGAGTTGGCGGAGCAGGCGAAAAACGCGGGTTGCGACGAAGTTTTGCCGCGTTCGGTGTTCACGCAAAACCTTTCGCAGATATTGAGTGCGGCGAAAGCTTGATGAGATTTTTGCGGGCAAATTCTTTTGGTGGCGGCCAAGGGGAAAGATATTTGCGGGCCGCGATTGTGTTCGGGATGTTGGCGATGCTATTTGGCCGCTCGATATGGGGGCAGGAATCGAGCTCGCGTCCTGAAGGCGTAGATCAAAGCACTACGAGCGCTGCAACTGGTGTGAATGCACCAGCGGCGGAGGCGGTGCTGACGGCCATGGGGCCATCAGGCGCGTTGCGCGATGTTTTAATTGCGGCTTGTTCGCAGAATGGCGGCGGGTTCTCGCGATTTCTCACGGCGCGCAGCAAGAAATCGTTTGAGCGACTCACTCCCGCGGCGCGTGTGGCGCTGATGAAACGATTTGTGCTGCTGAACGTGCCGGGGCGCGGCAGTGCTGCTGAGAATGCTCCAGACCGGCCGGTGGTGCGCTGCGAAACGCCGGAGGTCACCACGGAGATGTCCATCGGCGGCGCGGATGTGCGCGACAATGTCGCGTTCATGCCGCTGCAGATTCGCGACGCCAACGATTCGAGCGGCGCGAGCGTGCGGCAGGTCAACATGGGCATGGTGCGCGAGGACGGGCAGTGGCGTTTGCTTTCGCTCGGACTGCTGCTGCTGGATTTGCCCGCGCTGGAAGTGGAGTGGGATTCCGCGGAAGCGGATGCGAACGAAAGCACGGCGTTTGATAATCTGAAAAAATTAGCGGAAGCGGTGGAAAGCTACCGGCGGACATATTCAAGCTTGCCGGAATCGCTGACGAACCTGGGCCCCGTGCCGCCAGCCCCTGCCGCCAAAACCGGTGCAGCAAAAAGCACCTCTGCAATTCCGGCGGCGACCCATGAAGCTGCTGGTCTGGTAGATGGCGACCTCGCCAGCGGCAGCAAGGACGGCTATGTATTTCGCATTGTGATCGCAGGCGCGAGCGCGCTTGGTGCGCCCGCGAAATACGAATTGGCAGCTACGCCATCGGCATACGGCCGCACCGGCAAGAAATCTTTCTTTCGCGACAGCGATGGCGGGTATCACGCCGGCGATCACCAAGGTGCGGTAGGCAGCAGATCCGATTCCATCGTTCAGTAAAATATCCGTCCGCGTTAAACGTTCCGATAAATGAGCGCCTCTGCGAACTCCGCGTTTTGTTGTGTTTTAGAGGGCTTTCGCTTTCACTTCGCCTTGCGTGGATGGCTGGCGCCTACTAATCTTGCTGACCTACCGCTAACGGTTTGAATAGCGTCGCAAATCGCTTTGAGGAGTCACTATGGCGTCTTCGGTCTGGAAGGGCTATCTCTCGTTCGGGCTGCTCTCGATTCCCATACGACTTTTTACCGCGGCGCGCGGCGAGCGCATCAGCCTGAATCAACTTCACGACGTTTGCCACTCGCGCCTTAAGATGCCGCTTTTTTGCCCCACCTGCGATCGCAAGGTGGAGCGCTCGGAAGTCATCAAGGGCTACGAGTACGAAAAAGATCAATACGTGCTCTTCAGCGAAGAGGATCTGGACAAGATTGAACCGGAATCCGCGCGCGCGATGGAAATACTGGAATTCGTCAAGGTGGATGAAATCGATCCGCTGTATTACGACGCTTCGTATTACCTGACGCCGGAAGACGAGGGCAAGAAAGCGTATTCGCTGCTGCTGAAGGCCATGGAAGAGTCCGGCTACGCGGCCGTCGCCAAGGTGACCATGCATCAGCGCGAGCATATCGTAGTGATTCGCCCGCGCGCCGAGGGCATGACGCTGCACACGATGTTTTATCAAAGCGAAATTCGCGAGGTCGCGGAGTTTACGCACCAGGACAAAGTGGAGCCGAAGGAACAGGAAAAGAAGCTGGCCACGCAATTGATCGAGAGCCTGGCGGCGCCGTTCGAACCGCAAAAGTATCGCGACGAATATCAGGAAAGCATGCGCGGGATGATCGCCGCGAAACAAAAGGGGCAGGAAGTTACCGCTACGGTGCATCCGCAGCGCGCACCGGTTATAGACTTGATGGACGCGCTGAGAAAGAGTATTAATGCGAAACCGGCGGCGAGCGCGAAGAAACCTCCGCTGCGAGTGGTTCCCGCGGCAGCGCCGGCGGCAAAAAAGTCCAGCAAGAAGGCCACGGGCTAGTCCCTGATGGGAAAATCGGACCGATTCTCGCGCAGCGAATTGCAACGCATGCTGGAAATCAGCGAGAAGCAGTTAAGCTACTGGGAAAAATTGAAACTGGTAGCGCCACGAGAAAAGGGCGACAAGACTTACGATTTCCGCGACCTCATCACCCTCCGCACCGCCAAGCAGTTAATTGATAAGGGAGTTTCCGCGCAGCGGCTGCAACGCTCCATTGTGGCGCTGCAAAAGCAACTGGCAGAGGTGAAATCGCCGCTGACGGAGCTGCGGATCCGTTCGAACGGCAAGGACATTATTGTGGAGCGCGCGGGAATGCACCTGGAACCGATTTCCGGGCAGACGGTTTTAAATTTTGAAACGCGCGAGCTGAGAGAAAAAGTTCGCGTGATGCCGCACAGCAACGCCGATGACTGGGTAAGCCTGGGCGTGGAGCGCGAAGAGCAAAGCGAGTCTGGAGCGGGACTGCAGGCTGCCGCAGAGGCGTACGAGCGCGCGCTGGACCTGGATCCCGGGCACGTGGATGCGCTCAATAATTTAGGGATGTTGTCTTACGAGCAAGGAATGCTGGAGGATGCCACGCAGCTTTTTCGGCGGGCCGTGGAACTGCACCCTGAGCATGTGATCTCGCACTTCAATCTGGGTAGCGTACTGGAAGAAACCGCGAAGCTCGATCAGGCGCGGCACCATCTGCGGCTGGCAGTACGCCTGGACGGGCAGCACGCCGACGCGCATTACAATCTGGCTTTTGTGTGCGACAAAATTGGCGCGTATGTGGAAGCGCGCCGGCATTGGAAACGTTACCTGGAACTGGATCCCAACAGTTCGTGGGCCAGCTACGCGCGCAAGCGCCTCTCGCATAAAAAATAGCGTCGGGATCTAGGCTTCCTTGTCTACCTCAAGATCATCAATTGAGGGCGGCGGAGCATTCTGTTTTTTGAGGGCTTGCCGCAGCCACCCCTGCAGCACCGATAAGAAGGCAGGCTTCACTTCGCGAAACGCCAGGCCCATGCCCAGCGTGGGCTGCGCGTAAATAATGGTGGCGCTGGCTTCAAAATATTGTCCGCCGGAATTAATTTTGACGGTAACGTTGGAGCCGCGAGGCAGTGGTGTCTTGCTGTCGAGGTAGCAGCCGTACAGGCTGAGCTCGTTCACTTGAGTTTTCTCCGCGGCGTGGCCGCCTGGGCGCAGTACTTCCGCAGGCGCAGAGAATGGGAATCTTGGAATACGTCGGATGGGCTGTTCCATTATCAGCGAGACGCTTCCTGTCGTTGAATTCGCGAGCAAACGGCTTGATGTTTATCGTAGCTAAGGGGCGAATTGCGGACGTGACAGGTTCGCTGTAGGGGTGAGCCGAGTTTGGCCTAGGGAGCGAGACTTTGTCACTGTAGATGCCTGAAAAGTGTCGTAGTCGGCACTTAGTTCGCATTGAAGAAGATGGCGAAGTTGGTGGTTAGCAGCGCGCTTTGGTAAAGTTCCCTCGCGCTAAAATTTGTTTGGAGACTTCACGTGGCCATCTCTCAAGAATTGCTGGATATCCTGGTATGCCCGGTCTGCAAAGCTCCCGTAAAGATGCTGGGGGATGGATCAGGATTAAAATGCCAGCAATGCAAGCGCGTTTATCCGATCCGTGATGACATCCCGGTGATGCTGCCGGAAGAAGCGAAGCTCGTGAACGATTGAGAAAGCCGATGGGATGGTGACCGTGAACCCGGCGCTCAGTCACCGCTGCGTGCGCTTACGCTATACTGATTTTCACCGCTCGCAGGGCGGGAGAAAAACATGTCTTTACTAGACCCACCGGTAGAAAAGTCGCAAAAGTCTCGCGCCATGGCCTTTACGGTGGCCGCGCTGGGCTTTGTGTTGCTTTTGATTTTGTATTTTGCGTTTCGCTATTACCCGGAGAAACGCGCCGCGGAGCATTTCTTCGACGCGCTGGTAGCGGGCGATACTGCCACGGCGTATCAACTGTGGAAGCCCGGGGGCAGTTACCAGATGAAGGATTTTCTGGCGGACTGGGGGCCGGAAGGCTACTACGGCCCGGTGAAGAGTTACAAAATCAAAAAAGTGTATGCGCCGATCGGTTCCAATGCGATTGCCGTGCAGGCGGAGACCAGTCCCTACTCCTCGATGCCGGATATCGGCGATCAGGAAAAAAGCCGCAAGACGCGGGTGTTGAGCGTTTGGGTGCTGAGCAAAGACAAGTCATTCAGTTTCCCGCCATAAAAATGCAATCCTAAAAGTATGGTGAATTCCCGTGAGCGCTGAGCAACGGAAGCTGCGCGTTGGTGTGCTATTTGGCGGGCGCTCCGGCGAGCATGAAGTTTCGCTGGCGTCGGCGGCGTCTATTATTCGTGGACTTGATCCCAATAAATATGAAGCGGTGCCGATCGGCATCACCAAAGAAGGCCACTGGCTGGCCGGGGGCGCGCAAAAAGTGCTGCCGGAAGTTTTGAAATCCGGACAGCGCGTGGCTATGAGCGCGGACCCCAGCGATACTGCGCTGATCGGCCTGGATGGTACCGCTCGTGGGGAGAAACTGGATGTGATTTTTCCAGTGATTCACGGGACGTTTGGCGAAGATGGCACGATGCAAGGGCTGCTGGAGTTGGCGGGCTTGCCGTTTGTGGGCGCGGGAGTTTTGGGCTCGGCAATCGGTATGGATAAGGATGTCGCGAAGAAACTGCTGCAGGTGACGGGGATTCCGGTGGTGCCGTGGATTGCGGTGCAGCGCGCGGACTGGGAGCGCGATCCGAAGGCGATCAGGCGCGCGGTGGAAAAGAAATTTAAATATCCCGTTTTTGTGAAGCCTGCGACATTGGGGTCTTCCGTGGGCATGACCAAAGTGCATTCGCGGGCGGAGTTGGGTCCGGCGTTGGATTTGGCAGCGGAATTCGCGATGAAGATTATGGTGGAGCGCGCCGTGAGCGCTCGCGAGATTGAAGTATCGGTGCTGGGTAATCACGATCCGCAGGCTTCGATTCCTGGCGAGATAGTGCCGCACCGGGAGTTTTACGACTACACAGCGAAATATCTGGAAGACGGCACGCAGTTGCTGATTCCCGCCAAGCTGAAAAAATCAGAAGTGAAGAAGATTCAGGCCATGGCGGTAGCGGCGTTTCGAGCACTGGAATTGAGCGGCATGGCGCGGGTGGATTTTTTCGTGGAAAAACGCGGGGGAAAGATTTTCTTGAATGAGGTGAATACTATTCCGGGGTTCACTTCGATCAGCATGTATCCGAAATTGTGGGAGGCGAACGGGATTCCGTTTCGCGAGCTGATCACGCGATTGATTGAGCTGGCTTTGGAGTTACATCGAGAGAAAGTGCGGACGAAGTATCAGATTGAGTTGCCTGAGGGGGCGGGTGGGGCGCTGGGTTAGAGTTGGCATTTCTCTCGAAAAGTGTAGCCAACTGCGATTTGCATGGGAATCAATAAGCTGCTTGGCTTGCTGGGCAAAAGCCCCACACGCGAAACCGGCGTGTGTGGCACCCAAAGACTCGGAAACTTCAGCTTGCAGAGTTCGGCGCGTGGTGGTGGTGCCTGCAAAACTTTTAAAGGATCTTTTGACCTAGGCCGGAGAGGATTAGCTCTACGCCCAGGAGTGCGGTGCGGTTGTGTTCGTCTATTACCGGATTGATTTCGACGACCTCCATTGAAACCATGGCGTCACTGTCAGCAATCATCTCCATAGCGAGATGGGCTTCGCGGTAGGTTGCGCCGCCACGCACGGGAGTGCCAACTCCCGGGGCGTCGCTCGGGTCCACGAAGTCCATATCGAGACTGACGCAGATTCCGTGGGTATCGTCGGTGGCATATTTCAGGGCGTCGGACATGACCTCACGCATGCCGCGCTCGTCAATGTCGCGCATGGTAAAAACGCGGACGCCGGACTTTTTGATTAGCCGGCGCTCCTGGGTGTCCAGGTCGCGCACGCCCACGAGTACCACATTTTGCGGTTCGACTTTAGGCTTGAAGCCCAGAAGATCCACCAATTCCGGGGCTCCATAGCCCATCACCGCAGCCAGCGGCATGCCGTGCACGTTGCCGGACGGCGACGATTCCGGGGTGTTCATGTCGCTGTGGGCATCGAGCCAGATGTAGCCAATCTGTTTTTTTTCTTTGCGGAAATGCGCGGCTACTCCAGTGACCGCGCCTGCGGCGATGGAATGGTCGCCCCCGAGGACCAGCGGCACAAAATCGTCCTCCAGACATTTCTGCACAATTTCGGCGAGGTCTTTGCACGTTTCGGCGATTTCGGCCATGTATTTGGCGCGCTTTTCGCCAAAGGACATTTCTTCCGCCTGCTTCACGGAAATGTTGCCGACGTCTTCGACCTGGTGGCCGAGTTGTTTGAGGCGGGCCTGCAGGCCGGCGACACGCAGGGCGGACGGCCCCATGTCCACGCCGCGGCGGCTCTGGCCCAGGTCCATGGGCACACCGATAATTCTGACTTTTTGCGCCATATTGTTGTTCTTTCAGCTGCGGATAATACGGATATTTAAGGGTATACCCGGTACAGCATGCGCGGAAAGGGTATCACTTCCCGGATGTGCTCGGTGCCGCAAATCCAGGCCACGGTGCGTTCCAGGCCCAGGCCAAAGCCGGCGTGGGGGACGCTGCCGTAGCGGCGCAGGTCGAGATACCACTGGAAAGGCTCCTCGGGCAGCTTGTATTCGTGAAGGCGCTTCAGCAACAGGTCGTAGTCGTGGATGCGCTGACTGCCGCCGATGATTTCGCCGTAGCCTTCGGGAGCGAGCATGTCGAACGCGAGCGCGAGGTCGGGGCGCTCGGCGTCGGGCTGCATGTAAAACGCTTTGATGGCGGCGGGGTAGCGGTGAACCATGACGGGACGGTCAAATTCGTTGGAGACGATGGTCTCTTCATCGCCGCCGATATCGTCGCCAAATTTCGTGGGGTTGTTGTGCTTGTTGAGTATGGCGATGGCTTCTTCGTAGGTGATGCGCGGGAAGGGGGGCTTCACGTTTGCGAGTTTTTTGGTGTCGCGCTTGAGGGTTTCGAGCTCGACGGATTTGTTGGCGAGCACGGACTGGACGACCGCGCTGACCAGGCCCTCGGCGAGAGTCATCATGTCGTTGAGCTCGGCGTAGGCGGCTTCCGGCTCAAGCATCCAGAATTCCGTGAGGTGGCGGCGCGTTTTAGATTTTTCGGCGCGGAAGGTGGGGCCGAAAGTGTAGACCTTGCCGAGGGCCATGGCGGTGGCTTCGATGTAGAGCTGGCCGCTTTGCGTGAGGTAGGCCTTCTGGTCGTCAATGTAGTTCACTTCAAAAAGCGTGGAAGTGCCTTCGCAGGCGGCGGGCGTGAACATGGGCGCGTCGGTCAGGATGTAGCCCTGGCTATCCATGTAATTGCGCGCGGCGCGGACCGCTTCGGCGCGGATGCGCAGAATGCTGGCCTGGCGCGGGGTGCGAATCCACAGATGGCGATGATCGAGAAGAAAATCTACGCCGTGTTCTTTGAGCTGGATGGGATATGGCTGGGCTTCAGAAACTTTCTGGAGGATTTGGATTTTGCTCACACCCATCTCAAAGCCGCCGGGGGCGCGTTGCTCGGCGCGGATTTTGCCGGTGACGATGACGCTGGATTCCTGGGTGAGGCCTTTCAAGGCGGCAAAGGCTTCGGGATTTTCTTTCAGCGCGCAGACACCTTGAATGACGCCCGTGCCGTCGCGAAAAATGGGGAACATCAGCTTGCCGGATTCACGCAGGTTGTAGAGCCAGCCGCGGATGGTGACTTCCTGTCCGTCGTACTGGCCGGCTTGTTCGATGGAAATGATGGTCATTCGTTACGCTTCCTAAGATTGCAAGGATTCATTCGATGCCCGTTAAGGCAGGAGCAATCAAAATTGTATTTAGCTTGGGACTATTTTAGCAGTGGCGGGTGCAAATACTGAAAGTTCGGCTGGCGATGAAACGACGCTAGGCTCTTCTGTTTGTTCAATAGCACCAGCAGCGCGGCAACCGACGCGGTTTTTTGGTCGGCGGTCCAGGGTGGGCCGACGGAGCGGCCCATGGTGGAAATTTGGCGCGATAGCTTGGGGGCGGTCTTGCCGAAGGCTGCCGCCATGCAATCGTCGAGATCGCGCTCGCGAAATCCGGAGATGGAAATTTGCAACGTCTCGCACGCTTTCCAAACTGCTTCGCGAAAAAATTCGCCTTCCGCAGCGTGGATTGATGCGTGCGAGGCCAGGATTTTCGCAAGCGGCGGGAGCGCGCGTCCGGAAGCCAGCACAACGGCGGCCCCGACGGCGGAATACTGACGCTCGCGGAGGGTATCGAGCGACTCGCGGATAGCTCCAAGGGCCAATTGGCGCGAAGCTACGAAACACCTGGTCAGAAACTTTTCTGCTTCGGAAAATTCGAGACGTTCAGAGAAGTGATACGGCTGCTTGGTGCCGGGAATTTTCGGCTCGATGAGCACGATGCGGCGCCGTTCGAGAATTTCTACGCCGCGCGTAGTTTGCGACACGGCGACGAGTGCGCCCCAACCGGAGTGCATGCGGAAGCCAATGGCGGCGCGCTTCATATTGTTGCGACCTGTACGAACCTTGCAGGAGAGCTAACTCCACTCTTCTTCGAATTTGTCCATGGCGGCGCGGGCGGATTCGAGCAGCTCCAATGCGCCAATGGCTTCCGGGCCGGTTTTGTCTTTCAGCTCCAGCATGATGGGGAGTTTTTCTTTTGCGGGTGTGGTCTTTAATATTTTCACGGTCGCGGGCCAGTCAATGCTGCCGGCGTACGGCGGTAGGTGCTCGTCTTTTTCGCCGTGATTGTCGTGCAGGTGCACGCTGGCGACCAGGTCGCGCAGGGGTTCGAAACACTTTTCGATGCGCTCTTCCTCGGGCCCGTCGCACAAGTGCGCGTGCCCGGTATCGAAATTAAAGCGCAGGCCGGTCAAGCGCGTTTCGTCCACAAAAGTGCGCAAGTAAGCCGGATCGCCCATTTCGCTGGGAGTATTTTCAAGGCACAGGGTGACGCCGCAATGATGCGCGTGCAGCACCAGGTGTTCGAGGGTGCTGAAGGCCGCGTCGCGCTTGCGGGGATCGGCGGTTTCGCGGGATCCGCCCATGTGCAGGATCATGCGCGCGTACGGCAAGTCTTCCGCGACATCAATGGCGCGCTTCAACTCGTCCATGGCTTCGATGCGGCGGACACGTTCGACTTCGCAGATAGAAAGCGGCAGGCCGCCTTCGCGGGTGGCGCTGAAATCGCGGTTGTTGGGGGCGTGCAGCGATTCGAGCGTGAGGCCGTTGGTATTCAGAGCTTCGGCCATGGCCTGAATTTCGGGGCGCGAAGTGTAGTCAAAGTGGCTGCGGGAACAAAATAATTCCACGCCCTCGAAGCTGGCGTCAGCGATCTGGCCTAGCAATTCGGAGGTGACTTTGCGAGAGATGAAGGGGTAAGTCGAGAGCAGTCGGCGCATAAGTTAGCTTGAAGATTATATTCCGGCGAACCCGGCGGCGGTTCCGGAGTTCGTTTCGTTGACGCGAGTATGATAAGGCCGATTGGTTAAATTTTGTGAAATCGTGAGGCGGCTTCAGTAACCGATGGCGGAACCGTGGTCGCGGGGATCCGCGGCACCCAGGCGATCGCCGGTTGGTGCGTCAATGGCGACGGCGTTTACCAGGCCGATGTGCCCTTTGCGTTTGGTGGCGTGGCCGCGCGCGTTCAGAGCTTGTTCGAACGCCGGCGAAAATTCCCTTTCGAGCAAGATTTCATCGGGCATCCATTGATGATGGAAGCGCGGCGCGTTGATGGCGGCCTGGGCGTCCATGCCGAGGCGCATCCAGTT
>JBBRPU010000060.1:0-13956 GCA_038227545.1 Candidatus Acidiferrales bacterium | reverse complement strand
TCATGGCGCTGTCCTGGCGCGCCTCCGAATTTCTTCTCGACGAAGCCAAGAAAGGCAATCTCTAGCATGAGCGTGGGCATCAGCAGGCGCGACATCCTGAAGACCTTGGCGCTTACCGCCGCGGGCGGCTCAGTACTGCAGGTCATCCCCGCGCAGGCCGCCGAATACGCCCATCAGGCCGTTCGCAAAGACAAAGCCGCCGCGGCTTCCGGCAAATACACTCCGAAATATTTCACTCCCCACCAGTACGAAACGCTCACTTCGCTCTGCGAATCCATCATTCCCAAAGACGAAAAATCCGGCGGCGCCATCGAAGCGGGCGCGCCGGAATTCATAGACTTGCTCACCAGCGAAAACGAAGCCTACCAGCTTAAAGTCGGCGGTGGCCTCAACTGGCTGGACGGTTTCTGCGCCGATCGCTTCACCGGCCCTTACCTCACTTGCACTCCCGAGCAAAGAAAATCGGTCCTCGACCTCATCGCCTTCCGCAAAAACGCCAAGGCCGATGTCGCGCTCAGCCAGGGTGTAGCTTTCTTCGCCTTCGTACGCAGCCTCACCTGCGACGCTTTCTACACCAGTAAAATTGGCATCGCCGATCTCCAGTACATCGGCAATACCGCCCTCTCTGAATTTCCCGGCTGCCCACCCATTTCCGAAGCCTAGACTCGAACTGCGGGGCGAGGACTCACCGGAGAATCTCCTGCTAACAAAAAAACGGCTGGCAGATTTGCCAGCCGTTCGTGTTTTGCTTTTATTTATGTTCGCGACTTAGTGTCGGCCGCCGTGCGAACCGCTGTTTCCACCACCGTGGGAACTGCCGCCGCCGTGCGATCCACCACCGTTGAAGCTCCCTCCACCGCGTGACCCGCCGCCGCTAAAGCTGCTCCCTCCGCGCGATCCGCTGCCGCCTCCATGGAAGTTGCCGCCGCCGCGCGATCCACCGCCGTTGAAACTGCCGCGTCCGCCGTTACTAAAGTTATTGCGTCCGCCGCCGTTATACGAGCGCCCGCCGTCGAAGCTGCCGCGCCCGGAATACCCGCGATGCTCGCCCGATCGTCCGTTGGATCCGCCATAGTAACCGCGGCCGTTAAAGGACCCGGTACCGTTATATCCACCGTCGTGGTGTCCGCCACGGCCCCAGTTTCCATCGTGCCCGTGGTGTCCATCATGCCCGTAATACCCACCGTGCCCGTAGCCGCGATCATAGCCACGTCCGTAATAGCCGCGATTATAGCCGCCGTAATAGCCACCGCCGTAGTAGCCACCGCCATAGTAGCCGCGTCCGTAGCCCCGGCCATAATACCCGCGGTACCAGGGTCCCGCGCCGATGAAGATTCCGTTTACGAAATAGTCCGGTCCCCAATAGCCATAGGGAGCACAAGAGTAGGGAGAGTAGTCATAGTAGCCGTAGCTGCAGACGGGCGCCGACCCGTATGCGTAGCCATCATAATTATCGTAGTCGTCATAATCGTCGTACCCGCCGTAGCCGTATCCACTGTAGCCATAGCCCCCGCCGATTCCCACACCCACCGAAACCTGTGCGCGTGAGTAGCTCGCCGCCAACATGCAAAGCAAAAGTAAAGCTGAATATCGTAGGTATTTCATGTAAATCCTCCCGGCTCCTGCAGGCCCCCTCACCGGGTAGATTGCTCTACTCCGTGTCATTCAACCTGCCGAATCGCCGATACCCCTTAAACTCCAATCCCACCAGAAAGTTGCGGACATCACTAATTTGCTTCAGCGATTTAAATCCTAACTCCACTAGATGCTGCGGATTACCCGGAAGGTGCGCAACGCCGGAAACGCGGTAACCCATTCAATACTAGTACTTGAAACATAAATCCTTAGGCCTTAACAATTTGCCCGGACGACGCATCCCAAGCCGTGGCGCTGCGCCGAAAATACGACTCATTCGCCAGATGGCAGGCCAAAGCCGCATGGTGCCCGAAAACTGCATCCTCAACAACCGGCTGCCGGCTCTTGACCGCCTGGAAGAACTTCCACAAATGCGGCTTTTCCTCATCCCACGACACACCTTTATACGAGAAGCCCTCCTGAGTCGGCTCCTTACCCGGCGCGGCATCATGCTCCTCATGCCATTTCTTCGTGTACGCCTCGCGCAATTCTCGCGGATAACCCTGCGTGTAATAGCTCGGCGCACTGTCTTCCCCAGTTTGCGGCAGGTAGTTGATGGCCGTCTCCGTCACTTCCAGGACGCCCTTGGACCCCATGAAGCGGTAAATTTCCGGCGTCTCACATCCCAGGTTCAGCCGCATGTACACCGGAATCTCGCCATATTCGAACAGCGTCGGGTGCACATCCGGCATGTTGCGCCCGTCAGGAAACCTCAAGATTCCGCCCAGCGCCATGGCCCGCTTCGGCGCCTCATTCCAGCCCAGCATGTACTGCATCCCGCTGACCAGATGCACCAGCAAGTCCCCGGCGACGCCCGTCCCATATTCCTTCCAGCACCGCCACCGCGCAAAAATCTTGCCGTCGAACGCGCGCTTTGGCACCGTCCCCTGCCACGTATCCCAGTCCAGCGTCGCGGGAGACAAATCCGGCGGTGGCGGATATTCCCACGCCCCGGTCGGATCGTTCCGCCCCAGTGAAGCTTCCACCAGGTTCAACTTGCCGATCATGCCCTGCGCCAACATCTCTTTCGCTTTGGTACAAATCACCGAGCTCACGCGCTGCGACCCGATCTGCACGATCTTTCCGGCCTTCTTCGCCGCGTCCACCATCGCCACGCCTTCCGCTGCGGTGTGCGACATCGGCTTCTCGCAATAAATATCTTTGCCGGCATTGACCGCGTCCACCACCACCTGCTTGTGCCAGTGATCCGGCACTGCCGCGATGATGCAGTCGATATCCTTGTTCGCCAGTAATTCCTGGTAGTGCCGCGTGGTCATCACGTTCGCCCCGGCAATCTCCTTGGCCAGCGTGTGCCGCCCGTCGTACAAATCCGCCGCCGCCACGCATTCCACTCCCGGCAACTGAATGGCGTTCGTAAGCAACCCCGACCCTTGCATTCCCACGCCGATAATCCCGAATCGCACCCGGTCGCTCGCCGCCACCGCCTTCGTGGGCAGAGGAATGGTCTCCGCATCCAGTAAAATTGTGCGCGAAGCCACCATTGCACCTGTCATGCCTGCGCTGTGCTGCAAAAATTGCCGCCGCGAAAAATCCTTCATCGTGAATTCCTCCGAAAATCTTAAAGCGCTTGAACTATATTTCTAAGCCCAACTAGTGCAGTTTCTGCATGCTTACTTCCTTGAAGAATACGATGTCGTTATCACCGTGATTCTGCAACCCGATGTACCCCTCGTTCGGACGCAATCCGCGCTCCGGCTCAAAATCAAATTTCTTCTCCGGCACCGGCTGCCCTTCGGTGTAGTCGGTAACTTTCACATCGTTGAGCACCACTTCAGTGCGCGGCCCATCCAGCGTAATCACCATGGTGTTCCACTCCGGCCCCGGCTTCCCCGGACGCGCCGCCGGTTTCGTCAGCGAGTAGAGCGTGCCCGTCACGTGGTACTCGTCTTCCTTCGACGCCTCCGGCTCGTTATCAATCTGCACTTCGTACCCGTAGTGCACCGGCATCCACGGCTCGTGCGGCTCGATGGGAATGCGAATAAACACCCCCGAGTTGCTGTTGTGATCCTTCATTTTGAAGACCACCCGTATCCGGCAATTGCTCAATTTTCCGCCCGTCCAGTACAGCAAGCCCATTCCGCCGTGCGTGCGAATCAGCCCATCCTCCACGGTCATACCGCCCGGGCCCACGTGCTTCCACCCATTCAGATCTTTCCCGTTGAAGAGCGGTTTAAACGCCGAGCTTTTATCCTGCGGGCGTCCAGCCGCGAGCAGCAGCATGGCCGCAAAAGCGGCGCCGAGCAAAGCCTTCCTCATGTTCTTCGCTTTCTCCGCGCTACCGGGCTAGTAGCGCAGTTCGTGCAGGTATTTGTAGCTGTTCGTAAGACTTTCGAGCGGCGATGAGGGCTCGTCGTGCTCCACGAAGTAGTGCTCGATCCCGGCTTTCTTCGATTGCGCGAAAATTCTCTTCCAGTCAATCGCGCCGCTGCCCACGTCCGTCATTTTCCCGTCTTTTTCGCTCAACTTTCCGTCAGAGCCCTTGGTCCAGTCCTTCACATGCACCAGCGGAAAGCGCCCGGGATACTTGTCGAAATATTTCAGCGGATCCTGCCCGGCGATGGTGATCCAGCACAAATCCATTTCCATCTTCACCAACTTGGCGTCCGCCTCGCTCAACAGCAGGTCGTAAGCGAACTTGCCGCCGGCGTCCGCCAATGGCTCGAATTCCCAAGTGTGATTGTGGTACGCAAACTGGATTCCCGCCTTCTTGCTCGCTTCCCCCGCGCGATTGAAAACTTCCGCCGCCCTCTTCCAGGCCTCGCCTTTTGTCCGCTGCGAATCGTCAATAGACGGGCACACGATGAACTTGTGCCCCACGATTTGCGCCGCATCCAGTGTCTCCGGCCACTTGTTCTGCACCACCTCGTAGGAAACGTGCTCGCTCGGCGCCGTCAACTTGTGCTTGTCCAGCATGGCGCGAATATCTTTCGGGGCGTGATCGAAATATCCGGCGAACTCCACTTCGTTGTACCCGATGGCCGCCACCTTGGCCAGCGTTCCGTCCACATCCGCCTTCATCAGGTCGCGCACGGTATAGAGCTGCATCCCGATGCGCTCGAGTTTGCGGGTCTTATCCGCTGCCGGAGTCCACGTTGCGCCTGAAGCCATCATGGTTGTCGCGATAGAGCTGCCTATAAATGTTCGTCTGTTCATGCGCGGCATTGTACTCCTTCAGCGCCGCAAGGGAATAGGCCAACTCTCTGTAAAAGGCAAAAAAAAGCGGCGCCCTTTGAGAGCGCCGCCTTTCGTATTTTTCGGGCCGGTTAGAACTGGAAGCGCAGGCCGAATTGCATTCTGCGTGGTGCATGCGCACCGGTCAAATGCAGGAAGCTGCCGCTTCCCAACGTGGTGTCAATCGCGTTGAATTGCGTGTGGTTGAAAATGTTGAACATTTCCCACCGGAATTCAAATGCCGCGCGCTCCTTGATCTGGAAGCGCTTGAACAGTCCCGCATCGAAATTCACTCGGTGCGGCAAGTTCAAAGTATTTCGGCCAGAGGTTCCGAAGGTCAGCCCGGTCGGAAGTGCGTATGCCGATGGGCTGTAAAACAGCGGCCCGGTAACCCCGGCGTCCGCCGCTTTCTCGGCCGCCGTTACCGCGTGCGGATCACCGACCAGGTCCGGAAAGGAACCCGCGCCAAGACCGTTGCCGACACCAGCATTGTCGCCAAAAGTCGTTCCGTTTGTGACGGTGACCGGCGTCCCACTCTGAATCGTGGTGATGCCCGAAACCTGCCATCCGCCCAGCGCCGTGTGGGTAAAGCCCGTGCCCCGGAAGAACGGCAAATTGTAGACATAGCTGGTTACGAAGTTATGCCGCAAATCGAAGTTCGAACTTGCCCGCGTGCGGCCCGGATCGTAGGAATCCACGAAGGTGGTGTCCGAACGATCCGAGGAATCGTCGATCGAGTGACTGTAGGTATACGCCAGGCTGAGGTTGAGAGCCCCCACGGTGCGGCGCACCGAAACTTGCAACGCGTTATAGATGGAGTTTGCCGTTGTCTCGATGCGATTGATTCCTCCATATCCCTGAAATGGACGAAACGGGTTGGCGTCGTTTCCGCACGCCACGTTCAAATTCTGCGATGCTGCTGCCGTGAGTGCTACGCCATTTGCGAGCGTCCCTGCTCCGTTGTTCAAGCTGTCGCAATCCGCCTGCACAATTGGCTGACCAGGAGTGAATGGATTCTCACCCGCTGGCACCGCGTGCAGTTGATTGAGGTCCCGTTGCAGCGTGAGATGCGTCCCTTTGCTACCTACATACGCCACCGAGGCAACGAAGTGGCCGGGCAACTCTCTCTGCACGTCCAGATTCCACTGCTGCACATACGGCCATTGCGCCTGGTCAGGAATCGAGAATGGAGATAACGGGAACTGCGGCGAAGGTCCGCCGGTGGCGCCGCCAATCGCAGCGTAGCCCGGAATATTCGTTTGCGTCGCCAGAAGAATCAGTGGCGACGCCCCCTGTTGCAGAACTTCCGCGTTAGCCTCATTGCCGTTCTGGTGCTCGAAAAAGATTCCATAGCCTCCGCGAATGGCCATCTTTCCGTCACCGCGAGGATCAAACGCAAATCCGATTCGTGGCGCGGGATTCTTTAGTTTGTTCTTCAGGCAGCCGCTCGGCGCTCCCGCGGCTCCGCATTGAATGAAGCCGTTGAAAATCCGCGGATCCCCAGCCTGAATCATCGCGTTCGTACTGGGGTCTATCAGTGAACCATCGGCAGGGGAAATCCCTAGCGCGTTAGCCTGAGAAAACTGCGAGGGTGTAAACCCGAACTCCGTCTTGTATCTCTCCTGATACCGGCCAAAGAAACTCCAGCGCAATCCGAGATTCAACGTGAATCGCTTGGTGATCCGCCAGTCGTCCTGGAAGTACGGCTCAAAAATTTTGTAGCGGTCATAAAAAATTAGCTGGCTCGCCGCCTGTGAGTAGCTGGCGATGTTTCCGCCCAGCAAGTCCGCAAAGGAATTTCCAGTGCTGTTTGCCGAACCGTTGTCAAAACTCAGAATTCCCTGCTGGTTCAGCGAGTTTTCCTGATTTTTTTGCGAGAACACAAAATACGCGCCGATAGTCATGGTGTGATTGCCGGCGATCTTGGTCACGTTGTCGCGATAGGTGTAGGTCGGGTTGGCGTTCTTCCACGGAAAGTAGCCGGTATCCACGCCCACGTCATTGCCCTGATCGCTTCCGTCCGCGATACCACCATAAGCTCCGTTCCCCGTGAAGTGAAACGCCGGCAACTTGCCCTCAAATCCATTGGGAAAAAGTGACCCGCCGGTGTAGCCCGCTGGCAATCCCACCGGCCCGATGGCCGTCAGAATAATGTGATCTCCGGTATAGCTGGCCACAAACTCATTCAACAAACTCGGCGTGATATTTGCCGTCAGGCGCGCCACGAAGCTAGTGCCCGGACCCGCAAAACCCGTCTGCACATTGGGAAAGCTGCTGGTGCTCGCGCCCCACAGCGGTCCCGGCGTAATGGTCTTCCAGGAATCGTGAATGTATCGGAACGTCACGCGGTAGTTGTTGGTGATGTTGTGATCCACGCGGACCAACTCTTCTCGCCACGTCGTGGGCAGCGAAGTCGAGTTCGTATATGTCGGGAACCCGTTGTTCGTGCCGTTTGCCTGCGGCAAAACCGCCAGGAGGAATGCCGAGTTGGGGTCGATCGGCACAGTGTTTCCTGGAAAGGCGCTACCATCGGCCTGATGTGGGCAACTATCGAAGGAACCCGAAGGGTCCGGGCACAGGTCAGAAAAATCACCGGCCCGTTCCGCGGTCGAAGGAACCTTGACGTTGTACTGGTGCGGATTTTTCTCTCGCCGCCACTCTTCCGAAAAAAAGAAAAACGTCTTTTTCTTCTCGGTATTGTACAAGCGCGGAATGAAAATCGGCCCACCCACGGTGTAACCAAAATCATGCTTTTTGTACGGGGGATTCGGATGCGTCGGATCCGCGCCCGATTCCCACGGCCGTGCGTTAAACATGTCGTTGCGTAGATATTCGAACGCGCTGCCATGAAAGCTGTTCGTACCCGACTTGGTTTCCACTTCAATGGTTCCCGAAGCGTTGCGCCCATATTGCGCGCCATAGTTAGAAGTCAGCACTTTAAACTCCGCGATGGCTTCAATGTTGGGATAAACGTTCAACGTGGCGTTGCTGCCGTTGTCCATATTGTCGCCGCCATCTATTTCCCAGTTGTTGTATTCCGTGCGGCCGCCGTTGATGCTGTATTGCACGTTGCCGTTCACGCCGACAGTGCCCTCATCCTGCCCTGTCTGGCTCACCACCCCGGGCGCCAGTGTCACCAGTTGCGTAAAATTGCGCCCGTTCAGTTCCAGTTGATTCACCTGCTTGCCGGTAATGGTCGAGCTGATATCCGACGATTGCGTCTCCACTTGCGCGACGCTCTCTCCCGATACCGTGATCTCCTCACTCACCGCGCCCACCGTCAGCACGATATCTATGCGCAGCTTCTGCGCCACCGGCAGCACCACGCCCTTGGCCTGATACCTTTGAAATCCTGACGCCGTCACCACCACATCGTAAGTCCCCGCGGGCAAAGCCGACCCCACGTACGCGCCATCCGAGTTCGTGGTGGTGTTGCGCGTCAGGTTTTCCCCCTGGCTGGTTATCACCACTTCCGCGCTCGCCACCGCCGCGCCGCTCTTGTCCGTTACCGTGCCGCTGATATATCCGGTATCCTGCGCACGCGAAGCCGGCGGCATGAGTAGCAGCGCCAGCACCGCCACTATCAGCGCCCCGGCCACCGCGATAAAATGTCTTCCGACTGCCGAAGGAGTCACTTTTTCCTTCACGATAAAACCTCCAGAAATCTTGGATTGGTAATACTACAGGAAGGGCGCAACGTCGCCGGTGCCATCGCGTTCGGAATATTCATCGGTAGCAACGGACACTTCATTCGAAACAACCCCACCACTCGACCTTGCCGTAATGCACCGATTACGTCTATTAAAACGAGTTAATATTGCATTTTAGCGCCTGTGTCAAGCGGGATTTTCTTCACGTTGCTAAAAATGTGCCGGCTCCCCATCCCTGCAGCCACTATCTTCTCGGCGGCGCGGGTCCCCAGGTTCGCATTTGAGGTTTGGAACCTGAGTCTTAGGTCTACCACGTTCTCACGTCCAACTCCCAAACAGTGGTTGGTACTGTTTTCGCCGCAACAGAAATTCTGAACGACCTCCTTGAATTCCGCCTTTCCCTACCGGAAACTACCAGCGCATGAAATGCCTCATCCTTCTGGTACATATTTCTGTAGTGGCCCTCCTGGGGGTTCAGCCCTCCGCAGAAGCCCAGGCCAGCAATCCAGGCCCCAGTTCAAATCCTCAAGCGCTCTTTTCTCAGGGAGAAGAAGCTCTGCGCCGCAACGATCTCAATCTCGCGGAACAAAATTTTCGCGCCGTCCTCGTCGCCGACCCCCGCGCCGGTTCCGCCTACGCAAATCTCGGTGTCATCGCCATGCGCCGCAAACAGTGGGACCACGCCTTGGCGCTCCTTCAAAAAGCCCACCAGCTTGCGCCGCAAACGTCTGGCATCCAGCTGAATATCGGCCTCGTGCAATTCCGCCGCGCCAATTATCCCGCAGCCATCGAGCCGCTCTCCGCTGTAGTCCGCGAGCAGCCCGACTCTCAGCAGGCTCGCTATCTGCTCGGCCTCTGCCAGTTTTTCACCGAGCATTATTCCGACGCCGTCGCTTCGCTTGAGCCCCTGTGGGCTCAACAATCCAGCGACGTCATGTACCTCTATGTCTTAGGCATCGCCGCGCAAAATGCGAATCAGCAGGAAGTGGACGAAAAGGCCCTGGCCCGCATGATCGAAATTGGCGGCAGCACCGCCGAGTACCACCTCATCCTCGCCAAGGCCTATCTCAATCGCCAGGAAACCGATAAAGCCATCGCCGAGCTCACCCAGGCCGCAGCCGCCAATCCGCGTGTGCCGTTCCTGCACTTCAATTTCGGTCTGGCCTACGTGCGCGCCGGTGACAACGATCGCGCCGAATCCGAATTCCGCCAGGACATCGCCATCGAGCCCGACCTGCCCGACAACTACGAACAGCTCGGCCTGTTATATTTGCGGCTGCAGCGCGACAACCAGGCGGAAAAATCCTTTCGCGAAGCGCTGCGCTACGATCAGAAAAGATCCGTAGCGCAGTTCGGCCTGGCCAAGCTTTACCTTCAACAACAAAAATACCAGCAGGCCCTCACCGCCGCCGAAGCCGGCCTCAAGCTGGCACCCACCAGCCAAAGCGGACATTTCATGCGCGGCCAGGCCCTAATGCGCGCCGGCCGCCGTGAAGAAGGCCGCGCCGAACTCGCCGCCGCCCAAAAACTCCTGGACTCTGGCCTCGACAAAGATCGCGCCGCCCTGGGCGAAAACCGCATCCCCAACCCCGAGCTAACCGCCGAGCCCAAGTAGCAGCCCGGCAAGCAGCGGTGTCAGCGATCCGCTGCAGTCGGGTGCCGCACCCTGCGAATTTCAGGGTGCGGTTTTTGAGTTTCTGCAGCTGAATTTCAAAATTAGCCTCACTGCACATCGAGGAATTTGATCGGTACTAAATGTTGGGAGCTGCCGACGCACCCCGCGCCGACTCCAACGTCTCCGCCACTGCGAGAACCAATTCATCTTCGTGCGGCCGCCCAATCACTTGAACTCCAATCGGCAATCCCCCCGTGGAAAATCCCATCTGCACCGTTGCTCCTGGAAATCCGGCAAGGTTCAACCACTGCGAATGCCGCATCGTGTCGCGATAGCCCATTTGCGGTTGCCAGTTGCCTTCGCCATGTCTAAACGCTGGCGCCAGGCATACGGGCGAAATCAAAATCGGCACATCCCGCATCTGGTGGATAATTTTCGCCCTCACATCATCGCGCTCCACGCAGGCGCGCATGAACTCATCCAACGTAGCCGGAAAAGCCTCCTGTGTGTTCGAAGACGAGTCGGCCGAAATGTCGAAAGCGGGCGCCTGACAAACCTGCCGTCCCGAACGCGCCACCGATAAATATTCGCGAAACATCGGACTCAACTGTTCCTCTCTCCCCGCCACCATCCCGCCAAACATGTGCGCGATCATTGGACCAAAGAAAAACCACCACAACTCAATAGCCTGATCGAGGCCATCCAGCCGCAAAGGCTCCACGCGAAATTTCTGTGCAGCCAGCAAGCGGCCTGCACGTTGCACGGCAGCCAGCGTCTCTGCGGTCGCACGCCCCAATGCATCCGACTCCAGAATTCCCACGCGCAATCCCTCCAAACTGCCCTTGCGAAATTCCAATCCCTGCACGGGAGAAGACAACGCATCGTCCGCGTCCGGGCCGCACAGCACCTCAAACAACGCGCGCACATCTGCGGCAGTCCGCGCCATCGGACCGACCACTCCGAGCCACGCAAACGCTCCCGCCCCACGCGGAAAATGTCCGGTCGAAGGAATTCGCCCCGGCGTCGGTTTCAACGCGCTGATCCCGCAAAAGTGCGCGGGCACCCGCACGGATCCGCCGCCATCGCTCCCCACTCCGCCCATCGAGCAACCCGCCGCAATCGCCGCGGCCTCGCCCCCGCTCGATCCTCCCGACGAATGCGCAACGGACCAGGGATTGCTGGTCTTTCCCGACACCGCGTTGTCCGTCTCGTACGCCATCAAAAATTCCGGAGTATTGGTATTCCCGATCAAGATCGCGCCCGCCGCCCGTAATCGCGACACCAGCACCGCGTCGTCGCTCGCAACGTAATCGGCGCGCAGCCGCGATCCCGCAGGACACGTCCATGCCGCCACATCAATGCAACTCTTGACGGAAACCGGCACGCCGTGCAGCGGACCGAGCGCATCGCCGCGCATCACCGCGGCTTCCGCCGCAGACGCTTGCTTCCGCGCGCCCTCCGCATCCAAGTGCACAAACGCGTTCAGTTGCGGCTGCAGTTTCTCAATACGCGCGAGATGCGCCTCTACAATTTCAACGGGAGAAATCTGTTTCCGCCGCACATACTCTACAATTTCCGCGATGCCGGCAAAATAAACCTTGTCCATGAGGCCTCCTGCAAAGCCTATGCGGCACTGTCCTACCGGTCAAATCCCCGGCAACGGCTAACAAAAAAGTCGGCCGTGATGAAATCTCCGAAATTCATGACGAAAACACAAAGTGCTACACTTGATTACGGTTTTCGCAGCCAACCGGACCAGCTAGATAAATGCGCACTTTTCACCGCCTGCTTCTTGCAGCAATCGCGTGCCTGCTCGTGCTTTCCGCGATGCTGTTGCCGCTGCGTTCCGCGCCACAAAATCCGCCGCGAAAAAATCCGCCAGCAAGTTCTGGTGAATCTTCCAAAGCACTGCGCCTCAATACTCTGGGCGTCGCCTATTTAAATCAGCAGCGCCCCGCCGATGCGCAGAAATATTTCGAGCAGGCGCTTCAGGCCGATGCAGAATTTGCGGTCGCGCGACTCAACCTCGGTATTGCGCTGTTGAACCAGCAAAAGGTGGAAGCCGCTCGCGACACGCTGGTCCTCGCCGCGCAGCAACTGCCCAAAGATCCGTACGCCTGGTACAACCTCGGTCTTGCGTACAAAGATCTGGCGGACCCCAAGCCTGGCGTGGCCGCCTTCGAGCATGTCACCGAAATTCTTCCCGAGGAAACGGACGCCTATTATTTCGTCGGGTACCTGAACTCGCAGCTGCAGCAATACGATCAGGCCATCGCCGCCTACCAGAAAGGACTGGCGATTTTCCCCAACCACGCCTCTTCGGAATTTGGAATTGCCCGCGCCTACCAACGCAAAGGCGATTCCGCGTCAGCGCGCGAGCATCTCGCGAAATTTCAAAACATCACCGCCAATCATCTGGGCACTCCGTTTGGCACGGGCTACGGCGACCAGGGCAGATTGTCTCTCGCGGAACTGGTGACCGATCCCTCCCTCGCGGTTCCACCGGCGATTGCGGTGCATTTCAAGGCGCAAAACATGGAAGCCCTCCTGCAAGACGCCGCGAAATCGCCCTTGGGGCCAAGCACCGGCGCGTGTTTTTTCGATTTTGATGGCGATGGTAAGCCAGACCTTTTTCTCGTCTCCGGTACTACTAACGGCGCCAGTCATCTGCTGCGGAATCTCGGCGATGGAACATTTGCGGACGTCACGCAACAATCCGGGATAAATATTTCCGGCGCCGGACTCGGATGTGCTGCGGGAGATTTCGACAATGACGGTCAGACCGACCTGGCGGTGTGCCTGGCCGACGGCGTGCACCTTTTCCACAATCAGGGTGGAGGGAAATTTGAGGACGTAACCGAGAAAGTTGGTATTCACCGCGAGAAGGGCTGCGTCGGCGTGACTTTCGTGGACTACGATCACGACGGCGATCTGGATTTGTACATCACTACGGCGCCAGACTCCGGTGGATCAGCCGGTCCCGCGCGCAACGTGCTCTGGCGCAACAACGGCAACAGCACCTTCACCGATATTTCTGCGGATACCGCGCTGGGCATTCCGGCGACGGGCGCGGGACTGGTCACCACCGATTTCAACAACGACCGTGCCATTGATTTTGTCTTTGCCGGAGGCGTTGACGGTGCGTCCATTTATCTGAACCCGCGCGAAGGGAAATTCAGCGCACTTCCCGGCATTGATTTCAAAAAAGAAAATCTTCCGCCGGCCGTGGGCGTTATCGCTTTCGATTTCGACAAAGACGGTTGGATGGATCTGGCTTTCACGCACGCGGGTGCGCCGGGAATCAGCCTGTGGCGCAACCTCAGCGGAAAAAAACTGGAGCGCGTCAAAATCCCTGATTTCGGCTGGCAGCGAGGCTGGGGAATTTCTTCCCTCGATTACGACAACGACGGCTGGCTCGACATCATCGCCGTAGGTGAGTCCGCTGGCGGCGGTGAACTGCGGCTGCTGCGCAATCTGGGAACACAAGGCTGGGCTGACGTAACGAAAAATACTGGTCTCGATGCCGTGAAACTTAAAGATCCTCGAGCGCTGGCAATTGCCGACACGCGTGGGGTTGGTGCAGCCGACATCGTCGTCACCCAACTCGGCGGCATGCCAGTAGTCCTGCATGGCGAAGGTGGCGGCGAACACAATTGGATGCACGTGGACCTTAAATCTCTCAGCGACAACAAAACTGGAATCGGAACAAAGGTGGAAGTGTATGCCGGACCGCTCTATCAAAAGTGGGAAGTAGCCGGAGCATCCGGATATCTCGGTCAGAATTCCACCTCTGTTCTCGCCGGGCTCGGCGCGGAAAAAAGTGTCGAGGTCGTGCGACTGCTGTGGCCTACCGGTGTTCCGCAG
>JBBRPU010000059.1:0-13957 GCA_038227545.1 Candidatus Acidiferrales bacterium | reverse complement strand
TTTGCCGACAACTATCTCAGCAATCCGCCCTTCGGAATCAAAGGCAACGATTTCCTGCTGTCCACCGGACTGCGGCTTACGTTTGGCAAAGCCGCGAAATAAAACTGCGCGGAAACAAAGCCGGGCCGTTAACAAAAACGCGATAAGCGGCCCGTAGGCATCGCCGTAGGAATTTTCTGGGGCTAGTAAGCGGTTTTATTCGGCTGGCGTTTCCATTGCGAAAAAATCTCCAGCGCTTCTTCGCGAAGCAGCTGCTTCATGGGCAAACGACGCTCGGATAGCGGACCGCGGAGCTCTTCGTAAATAACTGCGTCATCGAATCCCGCGGCGGCCGCATCCGCCGCTACACACGCGTAGAAAACGCGAGCGGGCCTGGCCCAGTAAATAGCGCCGAGGCACATCGGGCAGGGCTCGCACGTGGTATATAGATCACAACCCGTAAGCTGAAAATGTTTCAGCGCGCGGCAAGCTTCACGAATCGCCACGATTTCGGAGTGCGCCGTGGGATCGTTCGTGGCCGTGACGCGATTGACGCCCTCCGCCAGCACTCGCCCGTCTTTCACAACCAGCGCGCCGAACGGGCCGCCCTGCCCGCTGCGAACATTTTCCAACGCCAGAGCGATGGCGCGGCGCATGAATTCTTCAGACATAACTGGAGTTCACCTACCGCCTCTCGGCACCAAGATATGCGTGGAAAATAAGACTTTGGCCCCGAGAATCGCTTACGCGAATATATTGGTGTTCAGGAATTCGTTGTGAAATTTTCCCTGAGGATCGTACTTCTTACTGAGTTCGATGAATTCCGCCAGCTTGGAGTACTTGGTTCTCAATCGTTCCGGAGCAATCGTGAATAGTTTTCCCCAGTGCGGCCGAACATCGAACGGGGCAAGCTCGCGCTCGATAACCGGCAACAATTTGTTGACCGCCGGCCAGTCTGGCTTCAGCGTGAAGTGAATGGTCATGGACGGCTGCTTGTAACAAGGGCTCATCCAGAAATCATCCGCCGCAATTGTGCGGATCTCGCTGATTAACAGGTGCGGAGTTACCTGATCCCGAATACCTTCGATGGCCAGAATCGCTTCCACAGCATGCTGGCGCGGAACGAAATATTCCGCCTGCAGCTCGTCCCCCGCGCTGGGCGTGAAACCCATGCGGAAGTGCGGTAAACGCTCGAACCACGGGCCTGGCACACCCATCTGCTCGGTGCAATTCTCGGCGGACAATTCCGCGATGGGATGAAGGTTTTTCGTAGCCAACTTTGCGCCGAATAGTTCCGGTGCGGGCTTGAACTCCTGGCCGGCCTCGAGCCGAGTTTTGACCCAAACTTCGTTGACGCGCTTTTTCTGCCAGTCGGTGAAGAGGCTGACGCTATAGCCGCTGCCTTCGATCGCGTCGAAGTGTTCTTGCATCTGGGGCAGCGGAAGATTTTCGTATACGTATTGCTTCATCAGGAAAGTCGGCTGCAGGTCGAGCGTAATCTTCGTGATCACCCCGAGAGCGCCCAGCCCCACTACCGCGCCCAGAAACTTTTCGCCGTCTTCCTTGCGTGAGAGCTTCACAATGTCGCCCGATGCGGTGATCATTTCGAGCGCCGTCACCGAAGTGGCCAGGTTGCCGTTTTTTTCACCCGATCCATGCGTCGCGGTGCTGCACGCGCCGGCCACCGAGATGTGCGGCAAAGAAGCCAGGTTGTGCAACGCAAATCCATGTTCGTGAAGATACGGCGCGAGTTGCCCGTAGCTCATGTTGGCAGGAATGGTTACGGTGTGCGCTTGCGTGTCCAGCGCAATAACCTTATTCATCGGTCGTAGTGAGAGAAAGTTGTCCGTGCTATCCGCAATGTGATTGAAGCAGTGTCTCGTCCCCAGAACCTTCATGCGTGCATGCTTGCGGACAAAATCCTGAGCCTGCTCCACCGAAGTGGCGGAGTAGAGATTGGCGGTGCCATATTCAACGTTGCCGGCCCAATTCTTCAGTTTTTCTGCCGCGGCCCACGACAACATGGGCGCAAGCGCCGACGCCGACATCCCAGCGGAAATTAATTTGAGGAAGGATCTTTTGTCCATGTTTCCGATAGTCTGGCAAATGTGTTATTCGCCTGTAACTTAATGCGCGCCGGTGCCGGCCGGAGTTGAGCTCAATCAGGAGGAATGCGTAAATACACTTCGCCAGATGGTCAGCGGCGTGAGCGATCCTTACGCACCGCTTCGTCAATCAATACTCCAAGCTCGCTGCGCGTCAACGAAACATGCTCACCGGAGGGATCGCTGGCGTCGCTCGTTAATGGCAAATCCGCGCCTCCGCCCGGGGGCGCCGCGACATAGTAGCGCGACCGCGCCGCCATCAGTTTGGCCACTTCCCGACTGGACAGCAATTGTGGCTCGCCCACCATTTCCGCGGCCAGGGTGATTTTTGCGCAGTGCTCGATGGTCTCCATGCGAAAAAATGCCGTCAGCAGATCCGGGCCGCACGTGACGGCGCCGTGGTTGGCCAGCAGTAACGCGTCATAGTGCGGAATGAATGGCTCGATGGCCGCGCTCAGTTCTGGCGTTCCGGGAGTCGCGTAGCGCACCAGCGGAATCTGCCCCAGGCCAACGATTACTTCCGGCAGCAAGGCCTGGTCCAGGGCACGGCCCGCCACTGCGAATCCCGTTGCCGTGGGCGGATGCGCGTGACAGATGGCCTGCACGTCCGGCCGCATGCGGTAAAACAAAAGATGCATGGCTACTTCCGAAGACACCTTGCGGCTTCCGGAAAGATGCACGCCATTCAGATCGGTGACCACCAGATCTTCGGGCGACATGGTGCCCTTGTTTATGCACGTGGGTGTGTTCAGGATGCATCCGTCGTCCAGGCGCACCGAGAGGTTGCCCTCGCACGCTACGATGTAGCCGCGCTCGTACATCCAGCGGCCCGCAGTGCAAATTTCACGCCGGTGTTGTTCTTCGCTTTTTGCTGAACCAGGCAGTAACGCGTCCAGTGTCATGAATAGCCCTTCACCACGCCAGGCACCGGCGTGGGCTCAGATTTTCAGAATGATCGCGATCTCCATCTAAAAGAACGACGAGATGCGCTCTGTTTCGGGACGCGCTGTCAAGAGACGGAAAGAAACCTATTACAAGTCGGGCCAAGATGCTAGGCGTAAATTCCGCGTAGCTTCAAGGCGCTGGCCACCCGATCTATGGCCAGCATATAAGCGGCAATCCGGTTATTTACCTTGTGGGCTTCCGCATAGCGAACCACTTCATCGAATGCGTGCTCCATGACGTCCAGAAGCCGGTCGTTCACTTCGCTCTCGCGCCAGAAGAATCCCTGCCGGTCTTGCACCCACTCGAAGTAACTTACCGTCACTCCTCCGGCATTGCCCAGAATATCCGGCACCGTAAAAATTCCCTTGGCGTCTACGATGGAGTCGGCTTGCCACGTCGTCGGGCCGTTCGCGCCTTCGCAAAGAATTTTGGCCTGCACCAGGTGCGCATTTTCCTCGGTGATCTGATTTTCGATCGCTGCCGGGATGGCAATTTCGCAGGGTTGAAAAAGCACTTCGCGAGCGGTCATTTTAGTTCCGCCGCCGGGAAAATCTTGTAGCGCTTTTTTCTGGACGTACACCCACTCAATCACCTTGGGAATATCAAACCCGTTTTCGTTGTAAAGGCCGCCTCCGATATCCGCGAGGCCCACGATCTTGTATCCGGCCTTGCGCATCAAATCCGCCGCCAGCGAACCTACATTCCCGAATCCTTGAATCACCACGCGGCATCCCTGTTTCTTGATGCCTGTTTTGGTGAGCGCTTTGTCGCAGCAGATCATTACCCCGCGTCCGGTAGCTTCGCGCCGTCCCGCCGAGCCGCCCAGCTCGATCGGCTTTCCAGTCACTACCGCCGTGGTAGCCTGCCCCAGATGCATCGCGTACGTGTCCATGACCCACGCCATGGTCTGTTCGCCGGTGCCCACATCGGGAGCCGGCACATCCTTCTCGGGCCCCAGCCAGTTGGCGAGCTCTGCGGTGTAACGGCGCGTCATGCGTTCCAGTTCTCCGCGCGACATCTTTTTCGGATCGCAAATAATCCCGCCCTTGGCGCCGCCGAAGGGAATATTTACCACCGCGCACTTCCAGGTCATCCACGTTGCCAGCGCGCGCACTTCATCCAGCGAAACATCCGGGGCGTAACGAATTCCACCCTTCCCTGGTCCCCTCACAGTGGAATGCAACACTCGGTAGCCGGTGAATACTTCCAGTTGCCCGTTGTCCATGCCCACGGGAATGTACAGCGTGATTTCTTTACTCGGATATTTCAGATAACGGTACAGGCCCTGCTCGAGTCCCAATTTATTTGCCGCTACCTCAAAACGCGCCTCGGCGTTCTGGTACACATTCATTTCTTCCGGTACGGGACCGTGCGCCATGCAAACCTCTCCTTGACCGCGCCTGTTTCTGCCGCTGATCCACACCAGGACCCGCGATTTTCGTAATGCCTGAATTGTAGGCTAGTTGTCCGTAGGATGTGGCGGGCTACCCTCCCGCCATTCGACTAGCCGGGCGTCAGTATACGAACCCTGACCCGCACCCGCAAGCCACACATCGCTAGAGTTGCTTAGCTCAGAGGATGTAAACCGCCTAGCGCCAGCAGTTCCATTTTGGAACTGTGCATACGATTTGCACAGGCACTGAAAGACGCTGTTTTACTACCTAAAATTACTGCTCAACTGTGCAATTTTGAACAGACGGAATCTCATGTCGAAGGTAAATTTCACCAAGATGTCGGTGGTTTATATGTGGTGCCGGAGCAAAAAGCGCTTCCGGGGACGCCATCACATATAAACCCGTCGCGGCGGCCAGTGCTTAAAACTCAGCATATCGGCCGCCGCGTTCATTTTCAGCCGCCACCCACAAACACCTCGCAGCAACCCCACCCAACCTAGCTTCATTCCTCAGCAATCTCTAATGGGATCCACTCAACGCGGCCACACTGGCAGGGTGCCCCACCTTCCGTTTTCTAGAAGGTGGGTCTTTTAACGTGGTAACAAAAAGAATTCAGCGGCAAGCAAAAGAGTGGCTTGGCATTCGTCGGTTATGAGTTAGCGTTGTTCACGAAGATCCGCTTCGACAATCAAGCCAACCACCATCTACTACTGAAGCTTGAATTGCACCGTCACAGTAAGATGCATCGGAACAGCTTTCCCGTTCAGCTGCGCGGGCTCGTATTTCCAACGCCGCACTGCGTCCATTGCGGGCTGCTGTAGCAGGACCGGGCCGGAAACAACCTTCGTGCCCGCAACCTGTCCGTTGACATCCACCAATGCGTCAATCTTGACGTCGCCGCCTACTCTCTGCGAGCGCGCCATCGCCGGGTATTGCGGCGGCACGGAAGAAATCAACCTCGCCGCTCGTACATCTCCGCCGACAGGTAACGGTGCCGGAGGTGCAACGGGCTGCCTGGAATTGGCGACCAATCCTGACGACAACGCTTCTCCGCCGGTGGCGCTGGCAGATTCGAGATTCAACGCCTCCTCGGTGCGATTATCCTGACCCGCCGCGGTTTTGTTCACCACTGGGGCCGACAGATTTACCTCTCCCAATTTCGGCTTTTTCGGTTGCACTGCCGCTATCGCCATTGGCACATCCACAGTGGCAAGTTTTTTATTTGCGTTCGACGCAGCCGGGCTGGCATCCACGGGATTCGAAGTGTTCAGTACCGTGGCAACTCCCGCGCCTGCGGCCGTCGGCGACGAAACTGCCGTGTAATTTCCCGAAGGACTCGATGGCGCTTGCGTTTGCGGCTGGGCTTGCGCGCCGTTGTTGTTCTCCACGCTGGCGTTCGCGTTCGCAGCCGTTGTCACCGGAGCGCCGTTCGTGTTTTGTTGGCGCATATACCAGTAGCCGCCGCCCGCAGCCAACAAGATTCCCGCGGCAATCGCGGCGATCAACATCTTCTTGCTCGACCCGCCCGTTGCGCTACTTCCCGAGACCACGTCGTCTTCGCTGAGGAAATGGGTGCCAAACGTCGGTGCTGCTACTGCATGCGCAGCGGCCGCCGGAGTATCCGTCATTTCCGTGACTGCTAAATCGGCCACCTCGACCGCGTCCTCTTGATCGTTAAACTTTTCTTTGGTGATCACTTCCGGCAAGGCTGCCGAAGCGGCCGCGGCGTTGCGCGCCAGGGGCTCCAGCCAGGAAGGGATTTTGACTTCATCGGAATCTAGAACGGATTTAGTACCCGGGGAATGTTTTGTGCTGGAAACTGGCGGTTCCGCTTTGATCTTTGGCTTGGAAATATCCACGACATTGGAAGTCTTGCTTTGCCCGGAGACATTTGGGGTACTGGAAGAGAAGCTGTGAATTGGGTGCGACGAACTTTGCGACGATGAAGCAGGAACGGAATTGGTCGGAGCCGCGGGCGCACTTACAGTCGCGTGCGGCAAAACTGATCCCACCGATTTTGTTTCTGAGCTTGCCGCATTGCTCGCGACAGGTGCCGAAGGCTTGGCGTTGGCGGCAGATGGTGCCGCAGAAATCTTTGGCGAACCCGCGGCGGGCGCTGGTGTCGGTATCGTAGCGTTTGTCGGCGCCGCGGCAGCGGGAAAACGCATGCCCCAGAAGCCGGCTACCGGTTCAGTGAACTCGAGTTCCACGTAACCGCTGACGTTGGAATAAGTTTTTGATTTTACAACTTGGCAGACCACTTCTTTCTTGGTCTTCTCGTTGGTGAGGAAAAGTAATTGACCGGGAGCCACGGTGGAGACCAGGCGCACGACCGCGCCGTTACCAAAAATCAAAACTGTTTTGGTGGATTCAGAAAAGGGTTCGCGCTTGTCGCTTCCCGCTACGGTGCGCGCTCCGTTCACGGTGACGGCAACTTCCAGCGCCACGGGCTGCGGGCGCGGAGAAGTGTCGCTATGCGCCGCGGTGGAACCAGCGGAGGAAGGCGAAGTTTTAGCGTCGGGGATAGACGCGAGAACCTGGTTATCTTTCACAACTGAAGACATGGGGCACGCTCGTGGGGACAGATTGCTCCGCCGGTCACAAAAAGAGTGCGCGTGCGGATTCAACGGTATGTTCTTACCCGAGGAAGGAGCTAGCTATAGTACCGACGTACTAAGGGAGCGGAAATTTGCGTTGAAGGTTAATGGCGCAATGAATTTGCAACAGAGATTGGATTTTTTTCGCTGAGCACCTGTACTACTGGGCAGGTGGCAGCGGGCCTTTGAACTGTTCATCAATTTCCACCTGATAGCCCGTAACCATTTTGTTGGTTTCGTTGGCCATGCCGATGATGGCTTGTAATTCATGAAACATGGCATCGGTCATGCCTTTTTTCCGCGCCGAAGCCGTATGCGAAGCGATGCAATAGCCGCAATTATTGGTGACACTCACGGCCACGTACAACAATTCCTTAGTCAAAGGATCAATGGCGCCGGGGCCCATGATTTGTTTCAGCGATTCCCAGGTGCGTTTCAACGTGGCGGGATCGTGCGCGATGGCCTTCCAGAAATTATTGATCCAATCCGTTTTTCGCGTAGCCATGATGTCGTCGTACACGGCGCGGACTTCCGGGCCGGCGTCTTTATATTCGATCAATGCAAAAGTGGGCATTTATTCTCCCCAAGTAGTCATCGTGCATCGTAACCGCGTCGCGCAACCAGCGGCCGCTGACAATATTTAACGGCCGGGCTTTTTGCGCTGGCGATCTGGACAGCAAAATTCTTCCAGCAACAATCGCGCAAGACGGTTGTGATTGTGCCGAATGACTCCGCGCTCATCGAGCAGATTATCGAGAATGACCCGGCAGCCTAATTTATAGAGTTCCGGGAGATTGATGACCACGGGCTCGGCGCCTTGCGCGCGATAGCGGCGCGCCACTTTGGGCGAAACGGGTTGGCGATTGGCTACGACGTAATCCACCAGCTTGCGCGCACCGTGAATTTGAATCGCGCGCAGATGATCGGCCAGCGCGTAGCCGGCGGTTTCTCCCGGCTGCGTCATTAAATTGGCGATGTACACACGCGGAGCTTTGGAATGCGCGATGGCCGCCGCCACTTCTGGAATTAAAAGATTGGGAAGCACGCTGGTGTACAGAGAGCCGGGACCGAGCAGAATTAAATCGGCTTTGCGAATGGCCTCGATGGCCAGCGGCAGCGGGCGTACTTTCCTCGGCGAGAGCTCCAGCTTTTTTATGGGCACGCGGCTGGCGGTAATGCGCGTTTCACCGCGCACGCGGCGGCCATTTGTGAGCGTGGCGACCAGATGCACGTTCGCAAGCGTGGATGGAAAAATTCGCCCGCGGATGGCCAAGACTTTGCTGCTTACGCGGATGGCTTCGGTGAAATCGCCGGTGATGTGCGTGAGCGCGGCGAGGAAGAGATTGCCAAAGTTGTGGCCGGTCAGTCCGCGACCGGCGTGAAAGCGGTATTGAAAGAGGCGGCCGAGGAGCGCTTCATCTTTAGAGAGCGCGACCATGCAGTTGCGAATGTCTCCGGGAGGAAGAATTCTATTTTCGCGGCGCAGGCGGCCGGAGCTGCCGCCGTCATCGGTCACGGTGACGATAGCCGCGAGATCCGAGACCGGGCGATCGGCGCTGGGATTTTTGTCATCGCCGCGTACGACGTGTTGTTTCAGGCCGCGCAGCAGCGCGGAAAGTCCGGTGCCGCCGCCGAGCGCGACGATGCGAAAGCCGCGCGCGACATTTTTGGATGGAGATTTTTTCTTCACGTGCGGGGAGCGCGGCGGAAATAAAATTTAGAGCTCAAGAAAGATGCGAGAGGCGGCGGGGATCAGCCGGCGGTGCCGTCTTTTTCAGGATACAGCAGTTCGGTGAAACGCGGATCTTCCTGAAGGAACGCGAAGTCTTCGTCGTTGCGCGCGTGATAGCGATTTTCAGATTTGAGCTGAATGGCAACTTTCAGATTAGCCATGGCGGAGTCGGCTTCTCCGGTGAGGCAATCGAGAGCCGCGAGCGCGTAATGAATGTGATCGGCTTTGGGCGCGGCACGGCGAGCTTTGTCGAGACTTTCGCGCGCGTCATCCCAGCGGCCCACGTTCATCATGGCCACGCCACGCTGGTAATGTTCATCGGCGGTGCGGGGATTCTGATCGTGCGAGGGCTTCATGCGCTGCTCGGCGATTTTCACGTGCATGCGGGCGCGGTCGGCGAGTTCTTTGCTGGGGCCTTCCACCACTTTTTCGAGTTCGGCCTTGGCGCGTGCGAATTTCTGCTGCCGAAATAGTGACAGGGCCTCGTCGTATACCTTTAGCTGAGCCTGGACGCGAGGGTCTACCAGTTCGACGCCACCGCGCTGGGCGGGGGGAGCGGGAGGTAAGTTCTTTTTCTTCTGCGATTTGGAGCGAGGACGTGGGGCGCTCTTGGAGTGCGCGGAAGAGGAGCGGGTTGGCTTACGTGCTTTTGCCATGGAGCGCATGCTAACAGAGGTGCTATGGCGCGTCAATCTGGGTAATAGAGGATAGGGAGTAGAGCGAGCGCTCCACTGGAAATACCCCCACCTAAAATCGTCAAGAGTCCGTACTGTGTTCATTCTGCAAGAGTTAGCGTGAATAAAATGGTCTACAAGAGCGTTCAAGGGTGCGTAAGTTATTGAACGGAAAGTAGTTATATTTTCTTCAAGAGCGGTCAAGAGTGACGAGTAGTCGGCAATTGGAGGTACCAAGACTTGGAAGTGGGCTGAGAGCTCGGAAATCTGGCGTGACGGGGATGCGAGGGGTTGAGTGGCGGAACTCCGGGCGTCGTTATGGAATGGAAATGGCGGAGTCGAAGGTCCCGGAAGTAACAGATCGGTGGGAGTGATCGCCAGAGTCATATTTGAGTTTACTATTTCTATAATTAATTACTACTGTACTAACGGTCAAAACTGGTACAGCCGAAGAGCGGCCTTCAAAGAAGGCGGCAGGGATTGTGTGACATCGCGATTAGTCGTTCATTTCTAAAATCTGGATCCCGCGGAATGTGAGACTAGCGCAGAACGTTATTTCCGACTGGACGTTATCTTCGCAGCGATGGCCCTAAACGCGTCTCACCGAACCTCCACAGAACCTAACGTAAACATCATGGCACCCTCAGGACTTCTAATGCTCATTCAGGCGAAACACCTACCCAAGGCGCATGCCTTGGGAGGCTCGCATGTGGTTAAAAGCATTTGCATTTCTGTGGTTGTTGGTTGTGGTCATACCGGAGGGTTTGCGGGCGGAATGGCGGGAAGAAATCCCGTTCAAAATGATGCAAGGGTTCGGGATGGTCGTCCAGGGTGGCGTGGGGCCGGTGGACAAGTTAAATCTGCTTTTTGACTCCGGAGCCGTGCCCAGCGTAATCAGCAAAAAACTAGCCAAGCGAATCGGCATCCAGGGAAGCACGGGAATGTTGTCGCTGGAAGACAAACAGGTTTCCGTACCGTACGTCACTTTGAACGATGTTCGCTTCGGAGCGATGCATGCTGACAGCCTGGCCGCCGCTATTGTCGACCTGGATTGGCTGGAGAAGCAGCTAGGGGCAAGGATTGACGGGATCATCGGCGTTGACATTTTTGCCGGCAAGAATTTCAGTATCGACTACCGGCATCGAAAGATTCTGCCGGGTCTGGCAAGCCGCCCGCTTCAACAAACTCACGCAGATATTTTCGATTTCCAGGGATCCCATTACTGGGTCTTGAGCGTGCAGCTGGCTGGGGAGCGGTTTCGCATGTTGCTGGATACCGGCGCGAATGATGTAGTCCTGTTTGGGAGTGGCCTTCCGGATTCGTTTTTGAACGCCCGGGGAAAGACCGGAGCGTTTCTTCAGTTAAACGCGGAAGGCAGGAAGCAACTGCTTCAACCGCAACGCGTGGCGATCGAGGCGGTGCAATTCAAAGATCAACCGATCGTCGTTTTGGATAAATCGCCGCTGGCAGCCAACCATTTTGACGGCCTGATTGGTCCCTCAGCACTGGGAGTCAAGTGGCTGGAATTCGATTGGGAACATAAATGCGTGAGATGGGAACGAGAATGACGCTACCCCACCTGGAGCTTAGGCGTATTATCTGCGTGGCGGAGTACATCACCATGAAAAAGGACTTCCGGCTAGGAAAATGGCTGGTGTGTCCAGAACTGAAGACCGTCCAGTCGGAAGGTCCGCCGGTTCGCATAGAACACAAGTGTATGCAAGTGCTGGTTTGCCTTGCCCGCCGGCCGGGCGAGGTAGTCACGAAGGAAGAGTTGATGCGCGGGGTATGGGCAGACACCTTCGTGACCGACGATGTACTGACGCGGGCGGTATCGGAACTACGACGCGTGCTTGGCGACGACGCTAAACAACCCCACATCATTGAAACCATCTCGAGAGGTGGCTACCGCATTATTGCTTCGGTGGACGCCGCCGAGGTGAATGGGCCGCTCGCCGGCGTGGGCAAAACTTCCGCCCGGGCGCGGCAGCGTAAATGGCTAGCGGTGGCCGCAGCCACGATTGTGGCGATTACTCTTTGGGCCGCCGTACTGTTGCTGCGCCAGCCGGCCGCACTCGTGGGTGCAAGCCGATCGATCGCGGTCGTGCCGCTGCAAAATCTAACTGCTTCGAAGGATTACGATTTTCTGCGCGTCGGCTTGGCGGACGAAATCGCGACGACTTTAAGTTATTACCCCACCCTTTCGATTCGCCCATTCGTCACCACCAACCGTTATGCGGACTCCGTCTTCGACCTGCAAAAAGCGGCGCGGGAAATGCGGGTAGCGGACATCATCACCGGCCATTTTTCCGTGACGGGCGATAAAATCGAAATCAGCCTGGAAGCGGTCGATGCCGGCAGTAACAGTGTGGTGTGGACAGATACGCTGCGCGGGACAACGCAGGACCTTACCGGCATCCAACAGCAAATCGTTGTGCGCGTCCAGCGTGGTTTGGTGACGGCGCTGGGGGTAAATGCGGGAGCAGGGGCGTTTAGAAATACATCCCATAGTCCGGAAGCTTACGAGCTATACCTGCGAGCGTTATCCGCACGAAATTCCGCGACGCCGGAGAGTCCTCTTCTGTTTTCTAATAATGAAGAGGCTATTCGTTTGCTCAACCGCGCGGTAACTCTGGATCCCAGCTTCGCATCGGCGTGGGCCGCGCTGGGCCACCTTTATTATTACGAGAGCGGCGACGACAAGACGACGAGACTAATGGCCAAGGCCGCGCTGCAACGCGCCGTGGCCCTCGATGAAAATCGTCTGGATGCGGCCAGCGACCTGATCAACATCGAAAGCGAAGAGGGCGAACTCAATCGCGCGTATGACGACATAAGCGGACTGCTGCGTCGCCGTCCGGATAGCGGCTCGGTGCGGCTGGTGTACGCCTACGTGCTCTGGTATGGGGGCTTGCTGGAAGAAGCCGCTACGGAATGTGAAAAAACCAGGTCCATTGACGCGGGAACCACCGACCTGGCGTCGTGCGGCTACGTGTTTATGGCCTTGGGCAGATACGAGCGCGCCAAAGAGTATTTGCGGTTGGTCTCGGGCTCGCAATATCAGAAAGAAGGGGAGGTCGAACTTCTGTTGCGTGAAGGCAAACTAGAAGAGGCGCTGCGAAGCCTAGAGGCGTTGCCGCCGACCGCGTTCACGGGGCGTGAAGTGCTGGAACCTTGCATTTCACGGCCCCCGCGGGCATCCTCCATTGCCCCGATGGCGGCGCAAAAAGTACGCGCCAAGTTAATGATGGAAGATGATCCGCTGCCCAAATACATGCTGGCGGCATGGGATTCGCTTTGCGGGCAGACAGAGGCCGCGAACGCGACGCTGCGGCGGGCCATCGAACAGAACTACTGCGCGTATCCTCAAATGGAAACGGATCCGCTGATGGAAAATCTGCGGAAGACCGCAGGATTCGGCGAGCTACGATCGTTAGGAATAGCGTGCCAAAAGAAGTTCCTGGAGCACCGCAAACAGCGTCACGCGGAATGAAAAAAACGAGACAGAAATTTCGTAACATCGCGATTAGTGGGCTCATTTCGAAAATCTGGATTCCACGGAATTTGTTCACACATGTGGATTTTGCCGAGCGAGGGAAAGAAAAACTAGGGCAGGCCCGTTACTTCCTGGTTGCCCGTCATCCACCAGCCGGCGGTGAAATGCCTCAATGCAACACGTTGGTACGGCAAGCAGCTACTGTAGAGCGTGCAACGTGGTGTTGAAGAGATACGGACCCTGGAAATCGGTCTGGTCACCGGCCTTCTTATTTGGAAGCGGCTGAAGCCGGGCAGAGAGGGGCTTGCTCATTTTGTTGCGAGCGAAGCCACATCACCGAAAATGCGCTCCAGCTGGTCGGTGCTAGTGTTCCCCGGGAGTGGGATGGTATCCAAACCCGTTCCGCAGACAGCCGAATAGGCGAGCAATGAGTCGATGTTGTAAGTAGACTCAGCCCACCGTTGTGCCAGAAGCTTGTCTTCCATCACTGGCACCATCAAGCCGGAGTAGCCAATCTGCGTGTCCGGCACAGCTTTTACAGCAGCGGTGATGATGCGTGCCGCAGTGAGGGTGCCACTGGATCCGAATTTCGCACCCGTGAAGGCTTCTATAGCGGCCCCTATGGATGCCTCCTCCGAGGGAGCGGGCGTAGGGTCAACTCCCAGATAGGCCCAGCCAGTCTCCGCTGCGACCTTTTTGCCCACTGCCGCGGCCACCGACGCATGTTTTGTGAGCGCAGCCGTCAGGTCGGCAATAGCTGCTTCGGTGTTGCCCTTATCTTTGGTGAAGACGTCGCGGACTACGTTCGCTCCTTCAAAACCAAGGGTAAATTGTCTGCCTGCGCCGGTGTGATAAGAACCGGGAAAGAATGGCCCGAATGGCTTCAGCATCGCAGTCGCGGTGAAGTTGAAAGTCCCTTGGCTATGGGGACTGTGTTCGCTGACATACTTTACGAGTTCAGCGGTGCGACGAATTGTTTTCCAGTGAATGCCAGCTTCGTCTGCGATGACTGAACTGCCCTCGATGTTCGGAAGG
>JBBRPU010000058.1:0-14017 GCA_038227545.1 Candidatus Acidiferrales bacterium | reverse complement strand
GATCCGCGTGCAGGCAAAATCAAATTCGCTTCGCCACCTTCAGCCGGGACCCACACCAGATCAGCGTTGCCGGTTTGCCCGCCATCGAACTCGCTATTTTCCCGGTCGTACGCATTACCGCGCAACGCCACAATTTTTGTTCCATCGGGCGACCACGCCGGATTGCTGTACACCGCGAGAGACTTGGAGAGTTGCACCGGAGTGCCACCGCCCGCCGGCGCTTTCCATAATTGCCCGCCTTCGCTCGACCAGGTGACGTAAGCGATAGATTTTCCATCGGGCGACCACGCCGGCTGAAACTCGTGTCCGTTTCCGCTGGTCAATCGCTGAGGCTTGCCGTGGGGCAAATCCATGGTGTACACGTGCGTCATAGCTGAGAACGCCAGTCTTTTGCTGTCCGGAGATTCCACCGGGTCCATGATCAAGCGCGCTTTCACCGGGCCTTCTTCCACACGTTGCGGAAAATCCAGCCTGGGTCCCAGGTCCTGAGAAACCTGCGCCGTGAATGGAATGATTTTGTCTTTTCCGGAGGCTAGATCGAGGCGGCGAATCTTTCCGTCCTGGTTAAACACAATTTCTTTTCCGCCAGGCATGAACGCGAAGCCGGGAAAAACGTCGCGCGTAAAAAGCCCTTCCTGATCGTCGCGCGTCACCGGATATTTCACCCAGCGATCGTCGCCGGTTTCCAGATTGCGGAGTCGCATGCCGGTCTCGGCTTCATAACGTGTGATGTACGCGATTTGCTTGCCGTCCGGCGAAAGCACCGGGCGGAATGCGCTTTCCTGCTGGGTGATAATTTCGTCTTCGTCGCCGGTTTTGCGATCGCGTCGCACGATTTTCCACAACGGAAACTGGGAGTTGTAGCTGAAGGGCCCCTGGCGCACCGCGTAGTACAAATACTTTCCGTCCGGTGAAGCGGACACGCCCACCGCATTGTGCCGCTCTTTGCGCGCCGTCGTGGGCGTGGGCTTGGACTTGGTGATCTGCACCCCCGTTCCGCCATCCACGTGAAACATCCACAGCTCGTTCGTGCCGATGCCAAAGGCTGTTTTCGACGCGATGATGTATTTCCCGTCAGGTGTCCATGCCGGCGAAATGAAATCATCATTGCCGGCCTTGGAGACTTGCTTCACGCCGGTGCCGTCGGGATGAATGATCCAGATGTTTTCGCTGCCTTCGCGATCAGAAATGAAAGCGACCCATTGCCCATCCGGCGAAAATCTGGGCTGGCTATCGAAAGCCATGCCGCCGGACAGGAGCTTGGCCTGCCCGCCGTCAATCGGCAAAGCGTAGAGGTCGCCCAGCAGCTCAAACACTATGGTTTTGCCATCGGGCGAAACGTCCAGCGCCAGCCACGTACCTTCATCGGTCGTGAAGGTGATCTTGCGGTCGGATTTCAGCGGCAAGCCTTTTTTTTCGTCCTTCTTGTCCTTGTCATCCTTCTTGTCGTCGTTGTTCTCGTCGTTCTTATCTTTATCCTGATCCGGTTCCGGCGTTATTGCGTCCACCGTCCGGGTAAGCTCGTATTGCACTACCGCCGCCGAAACTCCGGCGCGCACGGTCGTCGCGCTCATCGCCAACGCCAATGCTGCTGCTACCGCCGCCCAACCACACACCCCCGAGTGTCTGGCAATCATGCTGGTATTTCCTCCATGGCTCCGTTTGACGTACCGAAACTGAATCCATCTCTTAAGCTAAGTAGCGCGGCAGGCAACTACTTCAGCCCGCCTCATGTAGCCCGGAACAAACCTGCAAAGTCGGGCATCATACCCCGCTTGGAGGTTCCGCGCATCTTGTGTTTGAGAAATTAGTGAGGAGAAACTTAGCTGGCGCAACGGCGCGAAAGAATGGAAAATCTCGGATATGACAAATTTACTGGGAAGAGCGGCAAAACTTGCGGCGATAGCTTGTGTGTTGGTGTCCGCGGGAGCGAAGCCTGCGCTTGCGCAAGGCGCTGGTTCCACGGCGACCGACAAGATGGCGCGCGACATTTTCCAGGAGTTGATTGAAATCAACACCACCGATTCAGTGGGCAACGTGACCACCGCCGCGGAAGCGATGCGAAAGCGGCTGCGCGAGGCGGGGTTCACCGATAAAGAGATGATGCTGGCGGGGCCCAACGAGAAAAAGAAAAACCTGGTTGTGCGGCTGCACGGTACGGGAAAACGGAAGCCAGTTTTGTTTATCGGGCACCTGGATGTGGTGGAAGCGCGGCGCGAAGACTGGACCACCGATCCATTTCAGTTCGTCGAAAAGGATGGATTTTTTTACGGGCGCGGCACCAACGATATGAAAGCGGGCGACGCCATCCTGGTGACGAATTTCATGCGTATGAAAAAAGCAGGCTACGTTCCCGACCGCGATTTGATACTGGCGCTGACCGCCGATGAAGAAGGCGGCAGTTCCAACGGCGTGGAATGGCTCCTGAAAGAACACCGTGACTGGGTAGATGCGGAATATTGCATCAACCTGGATGGCGGCGAGTTCATAAAGCAAAACGGCAAGCGGCTTATGGCGGCGATGCAGGGCAGCGAAAAAGTGTATGCCGATTACACTTTTGAATCACTGAATGCCGGCGGCCACAGTTCTGAACCGGTGCGCGACAATGCCATCTATCACCTTTCCGCAGCGCTGGATCGTTTGCGCGACTACGATTTTCCTGTGCGGCTGAATGAAATCACACGAAACTTTTTTGCGCGCACCGCGGAGATATCGCCGGGGGATTCTTCTGCGGATCTGAAGGCGGTGGCAAAGGAACCCACGGATGAAGCGGCGGCGGCGCGATTGTCAGCGGCCGCTCCTTACTACAACACGCTGTTGCGAACCACTTGCGTGGCGACCATGCTTTCCGGTGGGCACGCGCCCAACGCGTTGCCACAGATGGCGCGCGCAAATGTGAATTGCCGAATTTTCCCCGGCCAGGATCCCGAAGAAGTTCGCAAGACGCTTGAGCGGGTGGCCGCGGATCCTAAAGTAAGCGTGAGCATCGTGGCGCAACTGGGTTCCGATGGGAAGCCTGCGCCGGTGGTTACCGTGCCTCCTTCGGCGTTGCTGCCCGAAGTCACCCAGGCGATGGAGAAAACCATCGGTGAAAAATGGCCGGGCGTGCCGCTGGTGGCCACCATGTCCGCCGGAGCGAGCGACGGAAAATTCACGCGCATCGCGGGGATTCCTACTTTTGGCATTGCATGCATGTTTTTTGAGCTGGGCGACAATCGCGCCCACGGAAAAGATGAACGCACCGGGGTGCAGGATTTCTACGACGGTGTGGATTTTAACTACCGGCTGATGCACGCCCTCAGTTCCAAGAATTAGACCGGTTCCCCATACGAGCCGGCGGCGCGGAGGGTGAACTGGCCGACTCGTTCCATGTGAACACTTAAAATTTAAGCTCGATCCGAGCCAGCCATCGGGTCAGCCTGTTCTTCAGATCACTATCGAACAAACCCGGCGCCAGAACATAGGAGCCGCTGGCCGTGCCACGAACAGCTTCAGCTACATTCCCTTTATTTGCAGCAACCGCCAGTTGAAACTCCTGAGCCCACGGTTCATAGCCAAGCGTTGAGATCAGTTCGCCAACGTCCTGAAGCCACGAGCCATTTTTGTCCTCATCCGCAAATAGTTTTTTCGCGGGCTGGTATAAATATCCCGCGTCCAGGAACTCCTCGTGAACATCAGCTAATTTGATCAGGTAAAGCCGCCTGTCCTCGACCGTTAGCGATTGAAGATCATTATCAGGGCGGAAATCCTGCACTGACCAGTTGCGATTTGAGTAGGCATAAATCAACTCTTCAACCGGTGCTCCGAGGGATGCCGCTATTCGCTTTCTACGGATGCGGCTTCCCTTTCTTCCACGTCCAAGATACGCAGAATGCAACAGCCCTCCCGCAATCACTACAGCAGGCTGGCGGGCGTTCAGGAGGATGCTGGCGACACCAACCAAATGCGTGAGAAACGGTTTGTTGTTGGGACGGTAATATCCAGCAAAAAGACGCATAGCAATCCGGTAGGCGCGATCGACCAAAACCAGGTCCTGTTCGCTATAGGATGCGTCTTGCAGTTGCCGGTAAAGCTGTAAGTGAGTTTGTGCGTAATAGCCCATGAAGCTCGTCTTATTGCGGAGAAACTACTCTAGCCTCCACTCTACGGTTTATGACGTACTCAGACGACGAATACTGGCGCGCACTTCGCCACTTGTCCAACGGCTGGCCAATAAATCTGCGGAATCGTTGATGCCACTTACTGCCAAGGAAACGACGGATGCGCGGATAAGGAGTCATCGCTCCCTGGCGATGCCGGGTAACCCATTTACCGGCAGTCTTTATTCCCCGGTCTTCCCGGGGGATCGCGTATTTCTCCGCGAGTCGCTGCAACGAGGCCTGCGTCCAGGCTTCGCTCCATCGCAGCGCAAAGTATTCCCTGTCAATGGCGTCCAGGCGATCAGGGATCTGATAGGTGATAACGGAAGCAGGTTCCAGATAGATCGGCCTCCCGGCGCCTTTCACGGTCAAGGACAAATCTGCGTGCTCTGCGATGCTGAAGAACTTTTCGTCAAGTGGGCCCAGGCTTCGATAGGCATCCATATTCATGAGGAGCGTATGAAACTCGATGAGGTCTGTCGCCCGGCGCTCTAACTGGGGTTGTCCGTTCAGAGCCCGATGCGCAAACTCGTGTTGCTCGAAATATGCAGGGCGACCCTGTTCATCACGAACTCCTACTGTACCTCCAAACATGTGAACGCTTAGTTGCCCTCTAAATGACTGCATATAGAGTGGAGCTACGAGCCACGCCCCGGTTTCCTCTGCGCACCGCAACAGGGGATCCAACCAGCCCGGAGAAACCTCAACGTCGTTATCCACAAAGGCTACATAGGGTGTCTGAACATGCTTTAGCGCGAGATTTCTGGATTCGTTGGGTGACAGGTATTCTTCACTGCGAAGCAAGGTGAAACCGTGCGTTAGGGCAAGCTCCCGGAGAGACGCTGAAAGAGATTCAGGGGCACCACCATCAACGCAAATCAGTTCATATGGGCCACTAGTGGTGGACAACAGATGTTCCAGACATGGCAACGTGGGGCTCAATCGCTCCCGAAACACAAACGCGATCGTAACCGACGGTTTACTATTCATCTCGATTGCCTCTGGTTACAGCCGACATCTCTGAAAAAGATACCGCGGCTTTTATGCCGGTATCCCCTCGGATGAATCCTCTCCTGGGCGATCGTCGACGGGGAGCGCATGAGACAGCGGTTCCGAGAGCCTACACGCGCCAGATAAAAGTGGCAAGAAGGTAGAGTCGTCTGCGCATTTGCGAATGGCGAAAAGCCTTTCTGGTAAGGGCGTAGGCATGCCTTTGCCAACCCTCGACAGCTACACCTCAGACAATTCTAGTGGTCTCCGCAACGCAACCCAGAGTACTGCAGTACCATCTGCCAAGGTACCGTCGGCTACGGGCGACGATGTCCATACTAAAAAACCGTCGGCTTTGGTGGGCATTTTTGTTAGACGGGTGGGACGGGACTCTTCTGGCACAAGTTGCGGTGTATTCAGGAAGGCACGCGAAAAGGACGCGTGGATTTTAATTACCGGCTGATGCACGCCCTCAGTTCCACCAAGTGGGTATTCAAACGGATGTATGCATTGTTGTCGGCCCACTGGTAGCGGGTTTCGATGCGCAGCACGCCGGGGCCGAGCTTGGTGGCATCGGCGGTCCAGATGCCCCCGACAAGCCAGCTTAAGGCGGCGATGGGCTTTGCGGGATCGGCAGGCTTCGCGGAGATGGTGGGGTTTTCAGCAGCGGGGTTTTCAGCAGCGGGGTTTTCAGCAGCGGGCTTGACAGCCGGCGGAAGTGATTTTTCGGCATTCTGTCCCCAGGCCGACAAGGAAATCGCGGACAGCATTAAAACGCGTAGAACCTTGCGAATCATCCTGCTCCCTTCAGATTTGCAGTTGTCACGTGATCGTTTCCTTACTAGACGCTCCTCCCCAACTTTCGTTTCCAGTTTTGACTACATCAGCTCAACGATGATGGGCGTGTGGTCTGACGGTTTCTCTCTCGCACGTGGCTCCTTATCAATGACGCATGCCAACAACTTGTCCGCCAGTTTGGGAGATATCAGGAAATGATCAATGCGGATGCCGCGGTTGTGCTCAAAGGATTGCCGAAAGTAATCCCAGAAAGTGAAATGGCCGCCTTCGCCGGGATAGAGCTTTCGGAAAGCGTCTACGTAACCGAGCTTCAGCATGGCGCGGTATAGCGCTCTCGGCTCCGGCTGAAACAGCGCATCACGCATCCAGGACGAGGGTTTGTGGCAATCAATATCCTCTGGAATGACGTTGAAGTCGCCGCCGATAATGACCGGAACATCTTCTCTTTGCCAGACGCTCATCATTTCAATCAATCGCTGCATCCACGCGAGCTTGTAGGCAAAGTTTTCGCTCGACGGTGGATTGCCATTGGGCAGGTAGATATTCACGATGCGTATGCCGGCGATCGCGCATTCGAGAAATCGCGCGTGGCTGTCCGCTTCATTTCCAGGCAATGCGATGCTGAGCGTTTGCATCGGCAAACGAGACAGCGTCGCTACGCCGTTGTAAGACTTCTGGGTCACCGAGGCGCTCTCATAGCCAAGTTCCTTGAAAGCGGCGGCGGGAAAGTCCGTTCCTTTTAGCTCCTGCAAAAGGAGCACGTCAGGCTGGTGCGTCTTCAGCCATGTGGAGACGTGGTCTAAGCGCGCCCGAATCGAATTTACGTTCCAACTGGCGATTTTCATGGCGGACATATTTCCCGGGCGGCGTCACTGGATCATAGCGATACAGCCACACAGTTTCCTTCTAAGGTAGCCATCCCAAACACTGGGATGTACCTCGTCAGCGGCTGCTCCATAAGTCTAGCTTCGTCGCGACAGTTTGCGAGAAATGGCTCAGTTATTGCCGGCTGGCCGGGGGCACGATGCCGTTCATGCGGAGGTATTCGACCATCTGGCCGTAGTGGTTGAAGGCGTGGCCTACGTTGAGGGTGGAGAGCGAGAGCCTGGTGGTTTTTTCGTCGCCGAAGGGATTCTTGACAGGAGTGAGCAGGTTGGCTTCGGTGATGGTGCTGACGGCTTTGTGGAAATAGGCGAAGGAGTCTTTGAGGAATTTCACGACGTCGGCTTTTGTTTTGACGGAATCCGGGCCGTTTTCGCTACCCAGATCGACTGGGGCTTTTTCTTCGAGGATGGCTGCTGCAAGCATGTAGTTGACGGCGGCAACATGTTTCGCCTGTTGAGCGAAGGTGCGCACGCCTTTGAATTCGCCGGTGGTGGGGGCGAAGGCATATTTGTCTTCGGGCATGGCCTCGGCGGTGGGAACGAATTCCTTCTCCACCTCGGTGACGCTTTGGTCGAGGACTTGCGCGATGGTGCGATGTTCTGACGGCTTGGAATCCTGCGCCAGCGCAGAGCCGCTACCAGCCAGCAGAAGTGCACCTGCTAGCACTGCGAGAATTGCCTTCATGAGAAAATCTCCTTTTTTTTAATTACCAAAATATTTTGCTTTCTGACATAGCCGAATTGCAGAGATGGAAGTCAGTTTCTGTCTCCCAAGCCGTGCTTTTCTTTGCAAATCGTGCAGAAGGTGGGCGGTTCGGAGTTGTCTACCTCGTGAAAGACGGGCTTGACGCTATGGATAAAGGCGAAGATGGCGGATAAATCTTCGTCGCTCATTTTTCTGAAATAGCTGTAGGGCATGATCGTGGCGATATCGCGGACACCGGCGGAGGCGCGGCCGGTGCGGATGGTTTTGATGAAAGTGTCCACGTCGTAGTGAGAGATTCCCGAGGGATCGCAGGTGATATTGGGGGTCACGACGTCGCCCCAGTCGCCCTTGAGGTGCAGACCTCCACCGAACATTTTTTCGGCACGCGGGCTGCCTTGTTCATCGTACGGCGAGTGGCAAGCATTGCAGTGAGCAACACGCACCAGATACCAACCGTGGCGAATCTGATCGCTGGCATCGGCCGCTAGAGCAGGCTCCATTCGCGGATACATGTTGGTATTCACTTCATAGCCCAGGCGCATTTTCGGCAGCGGATTTTTTACCGGCGGCAGCGCGCGAATATAGACGATTACGGATGCCACGTCCTCGTCGGTCATGCTGCGAAAATACGCATAAGGCATCATGTCGATCAATTTCCTGCCGTCATGGCCGATACCGTGACGAATGGCGCGTTCAAACTGCCAGTCTTTCCAAGTGCCGGCGCCGGTTTCCTTGTCGGGCGTGATGTTGGGGATCACGATACCGTCGGGATAAAGCTTGTCGTCGTTATCAGCGTCCTTCAATACCTCACCGGCGCCTTCGGTACCGGGTTTGGGTTGTCCGAGCCCGGTCCCAAAATCGGGCTGGCCGTGGCACAAAAAGCAGTGAGCGGTGTTTTCTACCAGATACTTTCCGCGCGCCAGTCGCTGAGCAGAAGGTTCGGCGTGAAATTCGGAGGCGGGGACCGCGGATGCGGTGGAGATTTTTTGCGGGGATGGGGAATCCTGCGCTGCAAAAGCACTTAGCAAAAGGGCAAAGAAGAAAGTGCCGCAAAAACAGAGGGACATGCGAATTCGGCCCATGCCGCAGAGTCTCCTTAAACCAGGATGAACCGCGCGAGGGATTGCGCGCGAAGCATAGCCTGTGTCAACGGATTAATCAATGCGCGATAGTAAACGGTCGCTGCAAAGTGAGCATGTCCGGTTGGAGCAAAGTAGAAATGTCCGCTTTCATAGGTAGCTGAGGGCGCTATGGAAGCGGAGCAAGAAGGTTCCTCACCCGCCTGGAGTAAGCGGCCGGCTCGGAATAATGCAAAAAAAACCGCACCTTCTTGTGAGAAGAGTGCGGTTTTTAATTTTTATCGCGAGTGCGCCGAACTATGGTTGCGGTGCGGGCGCGGGTTGATCCTGCGCCGGAGCTGGTTGGTCGGTGGCCGGCGATTGTGCTGACTGGCTGTTGACGCTGGGAGCGGGATCGCTCGGAGCGTTGACGCTGGCGGCTACGGGCTTGGCCTCGACGCCAAAGCGCGTCAGGTATGGCATGAAAGGAGTTATTTCGAAGGGCATTTTTTCGCGCTCGGCTACGTTGCCAATGGGCTTGCTCTTGAGCAGCTCGAGCTTATCGCCCCAGGGGTCGAGCTTGACGCGGCCGCCGATGGGCAGCGCCGTAATGGTCACGCCTTTTTTGTCGGTGGCCGCAGGAGCGGCCCCTTTCAGATCAGCGATCAGAACGCGATTTCCCAAGTGCGGGCTGATAAGATTTGGAATTTCTTTTTGCCGGGCGTCCACCGCGGTGACGAAGAGCTTGGCGCTGGCGAGTTGATTGTTGTAAGGCGACTTGGCCAGCAACTCGGCGGCTTTGGCGCTGGCGGAGGTTTCCTCTTCCGGAGTGCGCGCAAAACCGAAATGGCGGAAGGTGTCTTTATCCTGCACGCCAAGAAGCTGATCGAAGAAAGCGTAAGAGGAGTCCAGGCGGTGGCCCAGAACGATATGGCCCAGTTCGTGAGCGATCATGGTGGCCAGGCTGGGTTCATCGGGAAGCACGTCAATCAGGCCGCGGCTGAGCACGATAGTGTGGCCGACGGTGAACGATTCGAGCGTGCTAGTCATCATGATGCGGCACCGAACATCGGGCTCGATGTCGAGGTTGTTGGTGACTTCGAGATTGTTGACGACAGTCTCCAGAACTTTGTCCACTTCGCCCTTGGGGGCGATGAGACCGATGCGCTGCAAGCGATCAATAACGTTGTCTTCGGCCTGGCGGTCCCAGGAACGCTGGGCCTGCACAGGAGAAAGATCGTTGGCGTTTTTGGATTCGTCGGTGACGGGAGTCTCGACGAGGATCTTGGTCAACTCCTGCTCTTGCGCGGCGTGGCCGAGGTTATAGCCCCACAGGCGCGTCTGCGCTTTGAAATCTAGTTTTTTGGCGAGCGCGTAGTGCAGCTCTTTCTCTTCGCTGTAGACGAACGAAGGCAGCCACAAGCCGGGCTGGGCGTTGGTGCGCCAACTATCGAAATGGAAGTACCAGCTGGAGTGCCCGCCACCGCCGTAGGCGCCGTTGAAGCGCACCACGTTGTAGTCCTGATCTTCCACCCAGATGCGCCCGAGGAAGCGGCCCTTGCCCGCTTTTTCGCGGGGGGTGACATCGAAAACCAGGCAGCGGACTTCGCCGAGGAACTCGCGCCGCACGTAATCGAATTTATAGTGCTGCTTATCGAAGCCGTTGGTATCAATAAAAATCATCTGCAGGAAACCGTCGGGCAGGTACTGCATGGCGAAAGAGAAAAAATTGCCGATGCCGGTGAAGATTTTTTTGCCTTTGCCGCCGGAGTCGGAAAGCGAGACGAGCTCGACGCCCTTGGTGAATTGCGCGCGGCCGAGAAAATATTTATCGCCGGCCGGAGTGTAGCCGAGGTTGGCATCCGGCTTGAGATTCTGGATGTACGTTTCGACCAGCGGCGAATATTGAGAAATCTGAGTGTTCAGGCGATTTTCATTGGTGATGACGCGGTCCACAACCTCGTCCATGGTCTTGGCGGTGGCAGTGCGCTGCGGCAGAGGCGCGGCGAAAGATACGGCCGCGAGACTGCTGAAGACGAAGACCGACAGGGCAACGTTCCGGGCCCATGCTGACTTACACATTTTCATCTCTCCCTCAGGACGCCATGTTGAAAGTAATTCTCACGCGCGCCGGAAAATCGACTGGTTGATTGTCCTGCTTTGCAGGTTTGAACTTGATTTGCTGCGCCGCCCGAATGGCGGCCTCATCCAAACCGTGGCCCAAACCACTGATAACGCGATTTACATGCACGCTACCATTGGCTAGAAAAATCAAGTCGAGAACAACATCGCCTTCGAGTTTCAGGCTGCGGCCTTCGGCGGTGTATTCCGGACGAGGTTTTTCAAGAATTGTGACGGCGGTGGTGCCGCTGGCTACTTCGGTTTTCTTTTTGGGAGCGTCAGTAGCAGCGTTCGAATCGCCGAAGCCCGTGGCTTGCACGGAGCCTTTGCGTCCGCCACCCTGCGGAGGATTGGCGACGCCGTTTCCGAAGCCGGTACTGGCTACCGTGCCGCGAATTCCTTTGTCGCCGCCGGTGCCATTGCCATAGCCGGGGCCGCCAGGAAGCGCGGGCGAGCCTTTGCGATTGATGTTGGTGGATTTATTGGGATCGCCGGCGCCAGGCACGCCATTGGGATCGCCGAAGCCGCCAGTCTGTACTTTATTCAAGGGCGCGACGACCGTTGCGGGAGCGGCGCTGCCGCTGCTGAGCACGTTGGTTTTCACTTCGTCGCGTGGGCGCTTGGGCTGATTGGAGGTGGTGTCAATCTTCGCCGCTTCTAGAACGGGCGTCAGGTCGGGAGCTTTGGCTTCAATTTTTTCGGTCTTGGGCTGCACGACTTTTTGCGTTACGAAAATATGCGGCTGCCGCGGATTGAGCTTGATGGGCTCCACAATCTCGGGCTTGGGCTGCGGGGTGGGCTTCACGCGAACCTTGGGCGGTGGAGGGGCCACGGGAATTTCCGTGACCGGCTGGGCCAACTGCACAATGTCCAGATGCAGAACGGTTTTAATTTTCTCGGGATACAGCAAGGGCGCGAGGAGCACCAGGCCGATCAGCACCACCTGGGCAGCAGCGCTTACACCGATGCGATTCCAGCGAGGTTTGCCTTCGGGGAGGAGCTCCAGGCGAGCGGCAACCGGTTTCGTGCCGATGGCCTGGCGCCAGGCTTCCTGGTTCGCGGGGCGCGAGCGGTTAGCTGCAAAACCGACTCCCATGGTCGTTTTTGGTGGATCAGAAATCATTGTTGTCATCCGTGTGCCCGCCTAAATAGAGTGCCGCCTGGGCTAATAGTAGAAGGGCGCGAAGACCCTAAGCCGCCGTCAACGGGTGTCTCATCTAGAAGTACCACAGTACGAACCGGGCGTAGGCAGATCGAATAGGACTTTGGTACTAGCGTTGCCAAGTCGCTATTGATATTTGTGCTTCCTCACAATGCCACGCCGCGCACCGGGGTATAACCCATTTTCAGCGGTTCCGTTGCGGCATGGGACGCAACATACTTAATAGGATACCCCAAATGCGAATAGGGGTGCCTTGCAATTGTTTACCGGTTTTACATAGATGACGATATCCTCAGCACGCTTGGGACAAAGGAACTGTAGATTTACGTGGTGGCGGGCCTGATCGTACTGAAACTCATGGACATGCCGACAAATCGTCGCAGCGCGGAGGAGGGCCTGAAAAGGCAAATAGCCGGGCTATTGAACGGCTGCGCGCCCAGTATTGAACAGTGGCGCTTGCAGGCTGGAGCTGAGCGCTGGGGGATTTCTTCCGCGAAGTTTACCGCGGAGTTGGGGAGGTGCGCGGGAGCCCGCTTTCGCTCGGGGGTTCCGAGTGCTGGAGAGCTGCACGCTTACCTGGGCACCTTGCACCTGGAAGATCTGGCACTGGCGTGCGCCTGCGCCGACGGAGTGCCGGAAGCGTGGGAATGTTTCGTGACCACCTATCGCGGGTACATGCGGGCGGCGGCCGGGGCAATTTTGAAGCGCAGCGCGAGCTCGCCGGAAGCGGAGGAGCTGGCTGATTCCCTTTTCGGTGATCTCTACGGGTTCAGCGCCGAGAAGCGCGGGGCGCTGTTCCGATATTTTCACGGACGGAGCTCGTTGAAAACGTGGCTGCGAGCGGTGCTCGCGCAACGGTATGTCGACAAGATTCGCGCAGGGCGAAAATTTGCGGAATTGGGCGAAGAAGACGGGAGCGACGGAGTCTCGCGGCGGGTGCACGCGGCGGCGGGATCGCGGGCTGACGTAGAGACTGCGCCGGACCCGCACAAAGAGCAGTACCTGACGATGTTTACCGCCGCGCTGGAAACGGCGCTGAAGAATCTGGACGCGCAGGATGCGGAACGCTTGCGGATGTACTACGCGGAAGAGAAAAAGCTGGCGGAGATTGGAAGAGTGCTGGGAGAGCACGAATCGAGTGTGTCTCGGCACTTGGAAAAGGCGCGGCGGGATTTACGTAGCGCGGTGGAAGAAATTTTGCGCGGCGCGACCGGCGCCGCCGTAAATGGCGAAGTGAACGGCGGATTGAGCGAAGCGGAGATCGCGCTGTGCTTTGGATATGCATCCGAAGATGCGCCGATTGATCTGGACAAGTTGTTTGTGCAGCGCGAAGCGGAAAAGCAAAAGCCCCAAGCGAGAGAAACCGGGAAAGACCTATAAGGACGCGAATTTGTTGCCGGCGCAAGGAAGCGGCGGCGAAACGTTCTAAGGATGGGTAAGTTTATGGGCCACGAAGAAGATCGCGAAAGGAAATTTGAGCAGGCGCTGGCGCGACGTTTGCGCGCGCAGGCCAGCGGACGCGCGAGTGCGGACGGCATAGTGGGCGAAACCGCTGAGGAAGCGGTGGCTCGCGACGCGATGGACGCGTGTCCCGATACGGAGATGCTGGCGGCATTTCATGAACGGCTCTTGTCGATCGACGAGATGACTGCGGTGAAAGCGCATGTCGCGGCGTGTTCGCGGTGCCAGGAGATTCTGGCTCATCTGGAAAGCAGCGATGAGGTGGAACTGCAAGCCGAGAAGGAAAATGTGTTGGAGATGCGCGAGCCAGTTTTGGCCGGTGCCGCTGAGGCCGACGTATTGTTTGCGCGCGCGGCGGCTCCGGCGCCTGAGGTGTCGGCGGTTGCGAAGACGAGCACGCCGTTGAAATCGCCGAGAGATATTTCCAGCGGAAGACGAGCGAGGGTATTGCGATGGGTCGCGCCAGCGGGCGCGATTGCTGCGGGGCTATTGATCTGGGTGGCGGTGCGGGACAACAAGCCGAAGGTTTTTGAGCCTACGCAGAATGTTCAGGTGGCGCAACAACAGGCCGAAGAAGGCCGCACTGAGATTCCGCAGACGCGCGCGCCCGAAAACGATTTGCGCGACAAGGCCGTTCAGCCCTCGCGTGCTGCCAATGGGGAAACCGGGCCGGGGGAATCATCCGATGCTCGCAGCGT